>JAOQII010000014.1 GCA_026134025.1 Candidatus Syntropharchaeum sp. | reverse complement strand
GCTTTATTACTCATCTGTAAACCCATTCAGATCGCTCCCCCTTTTTGAATAAACATGATGAGTTCACGTACATGCAAAAAAATCCATACCAGAGATCCTGAGATCAAAAGGAACTTATTGAGTTTGTTTGAATAAGCCCGTGTCGCACCTGCTCCAGCAACACCAAGAGATAACGCCTTAACAAGACAGAAAGGCGCGTATGAGCCGAATAGAACATATTTAATGGATTTTACTGTCCCCCACCGAATACCACCAGGAATTAGACCTGGAGCTATGACCTCAGTTAATAGATCAATTATAAAAAGATCTCCTACTACACCCATGATATATGCAATCAAGCAACCCATAAAGGCTATTACGGGCGATACATCCTTATAGAAGAGTGCAAACGCGAGCGGCAGGATTGTTATAGTGAGAATCCACCCAATCATCATCGGCACAAAGGGCAGATCTACGCCAAAGTATTCAGCAATGCTGAAAACGCCTCTTGGAGCTATCATGGCTAAAAAGATAAAAACTGGAATTATCACCCCTTTTCTCTTCACAATTCCTGTTACATTACCTGTATCCACAGCCATCACCAAACTACCGGAGCGAGCAGATCCATACAACCAACCACCTTTTTCATAGCAATATCTCCTCACCCTGTGCATCGTTTTTTTGGTGTATAAAGTTATCGTAAAAGCTTCTTCCTCTGTGCCATCCTGTAGCCGCATACAACGCTAATATACCCGCTAAGCTCACGATCAAGTGCCTGATCCCCTGTATCAACAAAAAGAAATGGCAGATCCCTGAGCTTCTGTGGGGTTGCAACAACGATGATATTCTCAACTCCCACCTTTCTTATCACACGGGCACTTATCTGCTGGTTTCCCCGACCAAGGATTGCACCCTGTCTTCCAAGCGGGCTTACGATGATCGTGACCTTATCCGCTCCATCGATGAGATCGAGTATCTCTGACTCACAAACATCCTCGCCGATTATCTCTTTGTTTTTAACCACATCAACACCAAGCAGCGTCTTGGGAAGTCCCAGAAGATCACATATCGCCTTTGTTGTTGTCCCAGGTCCCAGAATATAGATCGAGTCATCCTTCATGATCTCTGATAAAAACCATGCAATCTCTGCCTTTGATATCTCCTCGCTCGCGTCATGGATGATCGCTTTACCTTCCTGAATCAGTCCTGGCATCTGAGGTGTTTTTGCATACCCGAAGAGCCTGATATCGAGTACGCCATCTCTGTACTTCTCTTCATCGATATCAAGGATCTCTGACTCTCCCATGATCGTTCTCCCCTCAAAGAACGCCTTTAAAAGCTCTCTGGCAGATGCTGGATTCAGGGCAAATACACCAGAGTACATCTTGACACCCGCGGGTATTCCGAGAACTGGTATCCTATCCTGAACAACCGAGTATACATCCCTTGCAGTTCCATCTCCCCCGCAGAATAAGATCAGATCGACCTTTTCATCAAGAAACAACCGGCAGATCTTTTCTGTATCCCCGGCAGATGTCACCAGAGGCGGTTCATAGATCACCCTGTAAGTGATACCAGCGCTCTTAAGAACACTCTCTCCCATATTCCCTGCTGCAGTTAGAAATACTGTCGCTTCAGGGGTATCGAGGTTCTCAAGTGCCTGCTCTGCTTTTATATGTGCTACAGGTGACGCCCCTCGCTCTTTTGCGAGATCAAGAACTCCATCGGTTCCCTTAAGTCCAACAGACCCACCCATTCCTGCAATCGGGTTTATTAGAAATCCGATCTTACATCTTGCCATGAACTCAGGAAGATATCTCTTCCTCGATCCTTATAAGCTCGTTGAGTTTTGCGATCCGTTCGCCTCCGACAACCCCGGTCTTTATGATCGGGACATTCAGACCCACGGCAAGGTGTGCGATCGTATTATCGGTGGTCTCACCCGATCGATGGGAGATGACACATGCATAACCATTCGAGACCGCAAGATGAATCGCATCGAATGTATCAGTGAGCGTTCCGATCTGGTTGGGCTTGATCAGAACACAATTTGAAGCTCCCATCTCAATTCCACGCTTTATTCGCTCTGGATTTGTCACAAAAAGATCGTCGCCACATATAATACATTTGACAGACGATGTGAGTGTTGCAAACCCCTCAAAATCCTCTTCATCGAGTGGATCTTCGAGATAATATATTTTATAGCGGTCAATAAGTTCTCCCAGATATGCGATCTGTTCATCCCGAGATCTTGACTTATCCCTGTATCTGTAGGCTCCTCCATCCCATAGCTCTGATGCTGCAACGTCAAGCCCGATCCTGATCTCAAAACCCATCTCGTCACTGATCGCACCTGTTGCCTCGGCCATCAGTTCAAGAGCTTCTTCATTTGTGATTGGTGGTGCCCATGCGCCCTCGTCCCCTTTGGCACAGGTTATGCCCTTTGCTGTGAGAAGCTCTTTCACTCGCCTGTGAACCTTTGCGTTTGCAAATACAGAATCTACAGCGTGTTCTGACCCAACGGGAATGGATAAGAACTCCTGTATGTCTGTGGCGCCTTTGGCATGGACACCGCCACCTATCACGTTTCCAAGTGGATGTGGAATGGATGAGAAGGCACCACCGATGTAGCGATAGAGGGGTATGCCAAGTGATGATGCAGCCGCCTTTGCAGCAGCCATCGAGATCGCGACAGCGACGTTTCCACCTATATTTGAGAAGTCATCAGTTCCATCAATCTCATGGAGCGTTCTATCGATCTGCCTCTGATCAAGCACATCGCATCCTGTAAGTTTGGGGATCACGTTACTCTCTGCCTTTGCGATCGCATCATCCACAGGGATCACTTTTGCTTCGTGTGTTCCTGTGCTTGCACCGCTTGGCGCAGCAGCCTGACCCCATCCTTCCTGAGTTAAAATTTCAGCCTCAACCGTTGGATTCCCTCGACTATCCTGTATCTTCCGCAAAAAAATCTTCTCAACCGGTATCATCTACTTCCTCCGAACTGTTATTGGTATTACTCCTTTCTCAAACTCAAGGAGTGCAATCTCAATCGGGTCCATCTCATCTGTTTTCACCAAAACTGGAGCGCCCATCGATATCTGTAATGCCCTTGCCCCTATGATCCTTGCCTTCTCATATTTTGTGAATTTTTTCAATCAACCACCTCAGAATGAGATGGGGTTGCTGAGATTCGAACTCAGGTTACGGCGTCCCGAACGCCGAAGGATCGACCAGGCTACCCTACAACCCCTACTGATTATTGATAAGGCACAAACTTATCAACGATCTCGAGATGCGTGAGCAACATCCTCCTGCAACAGTATCGTTCCACCCCCAGATCATCCAGAACCTCCCCCGGATCTTCACCCGCGTCTCTTCGCTCTTTATACTCCTCCCAGAGCCCGCCTATCACCTTTCCACACGTGAAACAACGAACCGGTATCATTTTTACCTCAGATCAACGATAAGACTTCTGTTTCCTGGCTCTTGCGCCTCTGCCACCAAACTTCTTGGCTTCTTTGCGACGCATATCGTTCACGAGTAGATTTCTATCATAAGCGAGGAAAGCGCTCTTTAATTGTGATCGCTCTTCAACGTTATCGATCCAGTCGACGAGCCCCTTTGCAATCGCGGTCCTCGTGGCATTTGCCCGCCCCATGAAGCCACCACCCTTCACATTCACATCTATATCGATCTCAGCACTTGGATCTCTTCCGAGTGTACGTTTCATAATGAGTATAGGCTCCATGATCCGTAATTTAACAAGTTCTGGATTCAGGATTTCAAGAGGGGTCTTATCAATTCTTATTCTCCCCTTACCTGGCTTGAATACCGCCCTTGCAATCGCGGTCTTTCGCTTACCGCTCGAATTGACGATCTTCTTCATTTTAATCCTCCTCAAACTTTGCCCCAAGCTTTCTGGAGATGTCTCCAAGACGCGTGAACTTGTATGTGCCCAATCGACCAGCATCTGCTTCTTCTATCGTTACAGGTTGTATATTGCTGTACTCTTCGGGAACACCAATGCAGACCCGCAATCTTGCGAGTGCATCACGCCCCCGCTTTCGTTTGTAGGGTAACATTCCCCTTATTGTTCGCTTTAAGATCTGATCAGGCATTCTTGGGAAGTATGGTCCCTTCTCCTTTGAGCCTTTATCCCTCATACTGCGATAGTCGGCGAAAGTCTTACGCTTTGAACCGCTTATTATCGCTTTTTCTGCGTTGATTATGACGATTGTTTCGTTATTAAGGAGTCGCTTCGCACAGGAACTTGCAAGCCGACCCAAAATTAATCTATCTGCATTTATAACTGTGGGTTCTTTTAATACAGCTTTACTCAAGGATTTTTACCCCCTTTCCACCTGGATTCTCCTTTGTAAGCTCTAATATACTGATTGCTCTCCCCTGTTCCATCAGTGTGGCTCTTGCCCGTTCTGAGAATTTAAATGCAGCTACTGTGACGGGATGATCAATCACACCGCTACCAAGCACTTTTCCAGGTACCACCACAACATCATCCGCAGAGGTATGTCTATTTATATGCTTAAGATTGACCTCAGCCATATTTCGACTGGGTTTCTGGAGTCTTTTTGAGAGGTCACGCCAGATGGGCGCATCGTTCTCCCTTGCTAACTCTATCAACTGACTGATCAGCCCAAGCAGGACAGGATTGGTCTTGACTCTTTTCATCATTCGGGATCGAGGTAATATAGTCATATCAGTATATAACTGTTGCAGTCAGCCAAAAGAAGATATAAGACCTTGACCAATGGAAAGCTGGTAACATGGCTATAACTCTCGAGACCTTGATGAGTTTGAATGAGGATGCACTGGATCAACTTTTCAATCGGAGTGCAGAATATCTTGATTTTATAGATATCGTCGCAGAAATCGTTGAGACGGTTAGAAAGATGGGTGACGAGGCAGTTTGTGACTACACAAAGAAATTTGACGACGTGAATATTGATCAAATTGAAGTTGATAGACATGAGATTGAATCAGCCCGAGAAATGGTTGATTCTGAGATTCTCAAGCATCTTGAGCTTGCTCACAAAAATATTCTTGCTTACCACCTGCGCCAGAAAGAAAGAGAATTCTGGATGGATGAGATCACGGATGGAATCGTACTTGGCCAGAAGCGTGTTCCGATAAGTTCTGCTGGCGCTTATGTACCTGCAGGTTACCCTTCCACCGCGCTCATGACTGTAACTCCTGCAAAGGTCGCGGGTGTCCCCCAGATCGTTGTTGCAACGCCTCCACGGCGTGATGGATCGATCGATCCGCTTCTTCTTGTGGCAGCAGATATGGCAGGAGCAGACAGGATATTCAAGGTGGGTGGCGCGCAGGCAATTGGAGCATTATCATGCGGAACCGAGACAGTTCCAAAAGTTTCAAAGATCGTCGGTCCTGGGAATGTTTATGTAACTGCAGCAAAGATCTATGTTAGATCAAAGGGGTACTGTGAGATCGACTTTCCTGCAGGACCCTCTGAGATATTGATACTTGCAGATGCAGGCGCCAATGCAGATTGGATTATCGCAGATATGCGGGCACAGGAAGAACATGATAAAATGGCGGTTTCGTTACTTCTTACAACATCAGAAAGAATCGCATCAGAGGTTTCAGCTGCAATTGATAGCTCACAGTCAAGGATCTTCCTGATCGACACGCTCAAAGAAGGGATTGAGTTCATAAACCGCTATGCACCCGAACATCTTGAGATTTTGACCGAAGATCCGCTTAAGATCCTTGAAGAGATCACATCTGCAGGTTCGATTTTTCTCGGAGGTTACTCGCCTGTTGCAGCAGGGGACTATGCATCAGGAACAAACCACGTCCTTCCAACAGCAGGCTATGGCAGGGTCTTCTCAGGACTTTCACTCGATTCATTTATGAAGACGATGAGCATACAGATGCTTACAAAACGCGGGCTTGAAAGGATCAAAGATGCCACGGTGGCACTTGCAAGATATGAAGGCTTTGATGAACATGCCAGGTCTGTAATTGCACGGTTCAATACGGAGGAATAAAATGATGCGGGTAGCGATGGAGATTGAGTTAAAGGATATACCTGGTCAGCTATTTGGGGCACTCGGTCCGATAGCGGATCTTGGGGGAAATATCATCAGTATTGCACACCAGCGTGATCTAAGGACCCCCAGGGGCACGATACCGATCAAGATCACGATCGAGATAGATGAGGAGCATCTTGATGATCTGATTGCACGCTGGCACGATGTCGGGATCACGGTGATGCAGAAGGGAGAGGAACGGCTCCATGAGAGTGTATTTCTCATACTGGTCGGGCACATCGTCCACACAGACCTGAAGAGCACGATCGATGCGGTGGACTCAACAGGCTTTGCAGAGGTTGTCGATCTTACACTATCAATGCCAGGGATCGATGAGGAATCATCAGCAGGAATTACGATAAAAGCGACAGGTAGGACTGAGATGGAACGTGCAATCGAGATTTTAGAACAGGAGGCTGTGAATAAAGAGCTCCTCCTCATAAAACCGCTGGAGGAGGTCTGATGAAGCGAGTCGATATTATAATAATTGGCTTTGGCACTGTAGGACGTGGGCTTGCAACGATTATAAGAAAGAACGGAAGCCTTGCACGTGATCGATTTGGGGTTGATATCAGGATTGTGGGTATCGCTGATCTTCGCGGTTCGATGATGGATCCTGAAGGGCTTGATATCGATGACGCACTCGAATGGAAGTGTGAGATCTCGCCTGTGAATAGTATCGAGCTTATATCAAAGGGTGAATACGATCTCATGGTTGAGACAACACCTTCAGATGTTACAACCGGTGAACCTGCTTTTACCCACATAAAAACAGCATTGAATCTGGGAAAAGCTGTTGTAACCTCAAATAAAGGTCCTATAGCTCTCTACTATCGTGAACTTATGGAGCTTTCTGAAAGAACGGGTTCTCCTTTCAGGTTTGAGGCATCTGTCGGTGGTGCGATGCCGATCATAAATTTGATCAGGGATAACCTTGCTGGAAATCAGATACTTGGAATCAAAGGGATCTTCAACGGCACATGCAACTATATCCTTACAAGAATGGCAGAGGAGGGGTTACCTTATGAGTATGTCCTTTCAGAGGCTCAATCGCTCGGGATTGCAGAGGCAGACCCGTCTTATGATGTTGATGGAATTGACACCGCTGAAAAGCTGACAATCCTTGCAAACGCAGTCATGGGCATGGATATTGCGTACCACGATGTCTCGGTTGAGGGGATCAGGCGAATCACACCAGATACACTCAAACTCGCACTTGATAAAGGTTATGTGGTAAAACTGATCGGTGAAGCTGTAAACGGCAGGATTGAGGTTGCACCAAGACTTGTTCCAAGAGATCACCCGTTTGCACTGATGCGCGGGACGCTTAACATCGCAGAGATCACCACAGACCTTTCAGGGCCTATCACCGTGATGGGGAGGGGTGCTGGTGCGATAGAGGCGGCGAGCGCGATATTCAGCGATATTATAAGTATATATCGATCAGAGCGATGAAAGTAAAATCAAAGGTACTTGAGCGAAGAAGTGTCTGCCTCGAGCATGCAAGATCGATCTCCCATGAGAAGGGCTACTTCACGATCAAGGATATTGTCAATCGCACCGGCATGCCAAGAAGCACGGTACAGGACTGGATTAATCGCCTTATAGGTGAAGGTTCTGTAAAGCTCATTCAGACAAGAGATGGGTCACGTCCAGCACGATATGTGAGTATATCACGTGAACTACCTGCATCATCATGCAAGCGGATCTTCACAACGGTCGACGGCGATCGTGTTGAGATATTTCATGAGTGTAGGAGCGAGGGGTGTCTTGAGTTCTGTGAATGGGAGCACGGCGGATCTGGAGGGGTTGTTCGTAGCGTCAAAAAAGAAGGGATGCTGCTCCATGAGATCGTAACGGTAGGTGAAGGCAGGATTGACCTTGAGCGTTACGCAGTCGGCGTGATGGATGTTTATGTCAAGGATGGAATTGTTTATCAACGGATTGCATCAAGAGGCGGTCCTGCCTATTCGCTTACCGAGATGATGCAATTTGCTGAGGGTGTAATCGAGGTCAGGGTTGAGAGACATCCTGAATACATAGTGGGATTGATCCTGACAGAAGCACTTTCACATCTTACAATCGGGGTTGATGATACGGATCTTGAGGATAGGGGTGCAACATTTGCGGTCACACTCTCGCTCCTGAACGTGCTCTCGACACTGCCAGGCGTAATCCCGATCGCACATAAGGTCGCCTTCCTCAAGCCAGACATCCCATACAGAACGGTTGGAAACTCGGTTAGCTTCATCGAACTTGCGATAAAGCCGCAGATACTTGATACAGTGATCGAGGAGTCTGTGAGGTACTTAAAGTCTGAAACACTCTCTGATGAGACCGCAATGGCATACAAAACAGGTTTTAGCGTTGATTCACGGTTGCGGGCGTTTGCAGCGAAGGCACGCAGTGAGAAAATAGATCTTGATGATGCAATCGAAGTGGCAGATCGTTGTGGTGCAGGTGTTATCGAGGTTACAGGCAGACGTGGGATTATCGGTGCCGTTGCTGCACTCGGGCTTTCTGGGCTGTCCAAAGATATACTTCTTAATCCAGGGCTGAACTTGTATGAGAGCAGATACTCCTGAGCGGATAGGGTGGGATGAGTACTGGATAAAGATCACCCAGGACATCTCGCTTCGCTCAACATGCATAAGGCGCAAAATCGGGGCAGTTATTGTCAAGGATAAGATCATCGTATCGACCGGATACAACGGGGCACCACGCGGGTTTCCACACTGCATCGAGCGTGGATGTATCAGAGATGAGCTTGGGATTCAATCAGGGACCCATCATGAGATCTGCCGGGGTGTTCATGCCGAGCAGAACGCACTGCTTCAGGCTGGCAGGGATGCGGCTGGTGCAACGCTCTACGTCAACGCATACCCCTGTAAGATCTGTGCAAAGATGATTTTAAATGCCTCAATAAGGCGGGTTGTAATCTCAGGGACGTACTCGGATCTGGAGGGGATTGAACTCCTCAAATGTGGAGGGGTGAATGTGATAATTCTGGAAGAATAAAGGAAAATAAATTTAAACTTGCCTGTTTTTACATCCATTATGGAAGTCGTAGCGGGTATAAAGGTACCAACCTTCATGGAATCGGGTTTTGTCGAACTTGAATCAAAGGTTATAGGAAAAGGTAAATGCTGTTTCTGTGGGGCATGCATCGCGTTCTGCCCCAGGATTGAAGCGGTGGATGATGTACCACAGCTTGTTGAGTATGACGCACTCTGCGGGATGTGCTACACACACTGTCCACGATCTTTTATTGATATTCCAGCGATTGAGGAAGAAGTTTTTGGTCAAACAAGGGCAGATGAGCTTATTGGGGTAAAAAACGGAATATTTGCAGCCCGTGGAAACGATCCGACGTTAAAGAAAAGTGTTCAGGATGGGGGCGTTGTCACGGGACTGATCAGGTATGCACTCGATAAAGGGGTGCTTGATGCCGTGGTTGCAACAGGTTTGAGCGATGAGGCGCCATGGAAGCCTGTACCTGTCGTTTTGACCGATTCTTCTGATGTCAAGAAGGTTACTGGCTCAAAGTACTCGCTCTCGCCAGCTATCGTTGGGGTAAAGGAAGCGATAGATGCCGGATTTGAGAATATCGGGTTTGTCGGGCTCCCCTGTAACATCCAGGCATTGAGAAAGATTCAGGTGTCAACAGAACCATATCAGATCGGGATCGAGAAGGTGAAGCTCATGATAGGGCTTTTCTGCATGGAGAACTTCAGATACGCTGACCTGATGAACGGTTTTGTCAGGAAGGTTTTGAAGGTCGATCTTGAGGATGTTGTCAAGTTTGCGATGCGCGAGGGCAGCTTCTGGGTTGAGACTGCGGATACAACCTACTCGGTTCTGATAAGGGATCTGGACCAGTACGTGGCAGAGGGATGCAGGTACTGCGCAGACTTTACAGCAGAGTTATCTGACATCTCGGTTGGGTCGGTTGGGTCGGATCATGGATGGTCGACCGTGATCAGAAGGAGTGAACTCGGTACAAAGATCTTCGAGGATGCGATCGCAGATGGCTACATCGAACTCGGACATACCACAGGTACAGATTTAATAAAAGGTCTTTCACGACGCAAAAAAGAGAGGACAGCATGAAAGAGCTTCGAATTCATGGGCGGGGTGGCCAGGGGTCTGTAACTGCTGCAGAGCTTCTTGCGATCGCTGCGTTCAGGGACAGGAAGTATTCACAGGCGTTTCCAGCTTTTGGTGCTGAGAGGAGAGGTGCGCCGGTTATGGCATTCATGAGAGTGGATGATGAGCCGATCAGGATCAGATCACAGGTCTATGAGCCTGATTACGTGATGGTGCAGGATGCAAGCCTCATTGGGGTTGTCGATTTTATGAGTGGACTCAAAGATGGTGGTATTCTCCTCATAAATACACCAAAATCACCCGAAGAGCTTGGATTGAAGGGTAATTTTACACTGAGGACGATAAACGCAACGGCAATCGCAAAGGAGATGATCGGAAGGCCGATCGTGAATACAACGATGATGGGTGCGTTTGCTGGTGTGACCGGTGCGGTGAGCCTTCATGCGGTGATATATGCGGTCAAGGAAAGGTTCCGGGGTGTGGCAGGTGATAATAACGCAAAGGCGATCAAGAGGGCGTACGATCTTATGATCGAGGGGGTATCTTCGTGAAACTTCGAATCGGAGCGATAGCAGATCCTGGAACGAGTGTTGTGAACTTAACCGGTGGATGGAGAACCGAGATACCGCGAATTACTCCTGAACTGTGCATCAGATGCTTCAACTGTGTTATATACTGTCCTGAGTCAGCGGTTAAATACAGTGACAAAGAGGGGATTTATTTCGATTATGACTACTGCAAAGGGTGTGGTATCTGCTCGAATGAATGTTCAGGGCATGCGATCTATATGGAGATGGAGGAGAAGTAAATGCAGGTTGTTGAAGGATCTTATGCGATAGCCCATGCAGTCAAGCGCTGCAGACCTGATGTTATTTCAGCATACCCGATAACACCACAGACACATATCGTCGAGGATCTGGCGCAGTTTGTAGCAGATGGGGAACTTGAGTGTGAGTTTGTACCTGTTGACTCTGAGCATTCCGCGATGTCGGTCGCACTCGGTGCATCTGCCGTAGGGGCGAGGGCGTACTCTGCATCAACTTCTCAGGGACTCGCGCTGATGTGGGAGGTCCTGTACAACGTCTCAGGGATGCGGCTCCCTGTTGTTATGACAGCTGTGAACCGTGCAATGTCAGCACCGCTTAGCATCTGGAACGATCAGCAGGATACGATCGGTGCAAGGGATTCAGGCTGGATTCAGATCTATGTTGAGGATATCCAGGAAGCCCACGATGCAATGATTCAGGGTTACAAAATCGCTGAGAGTAAGGATGTGATGCTCCCGCTGATGGTCTGCGCAGATGGATTTATCTTAACGCACACCTATGAACCTGTTGTACTTGCTGAGCAGATCGAGGTAGATGACTTTCTTCCACCCTACGAGCCCGAATATTTCTTAAGCGTCGATAATCCATTGAGCTTCGGGTGCTTTGCAGAACCTGATAAGTACATGGAATTCAGGTACATGCAGCATGAGGCGATGGATCGTGCCCGAATAAAGATCAAAGAGGTTGCAGATGAGTTTGGTAAAGCATTCGGGCGTTATTATGGTGGTCTGATCGAGGGATACAACCTTGATGGTGCAGAGATTGTACTTCTCACATTCGGCTCGATAATCGGAACAATAAAAGAAGTCGTTGATCGTGAAAAGAACGTCGGAATCCTCAAAATCCGAAGCTACAGACCCTTCCCGCTGGTTGAGATCAGGGATGCATTGAAGGATGCGAAGGTTGTTGCTGTTATTGAGAAGGACTTCTCAGCAGGGTTTGAGGGGGCATTATTTACAGATGTTAAGGCAGCACTCTACAACCACATAAACGATCTGAAGATGCTTGGATTCGTGGTCGGGCTTGGTGGCAGGGATGTCAGGGCTGATGACATCCTTGAGATCATTAAACGCTCAAAATCGGCAATGGACGGTGGTATAACTGATGAATGGCAGTTTATAGGATTGAGAGGTGAGCTACTATGAAGAACCTCTTTGCAAGCGGGCATCGTGCCTGTGGAGGCTGTGGGATGGCAATCGCAATCAAACTCATACTTGAGGCAACAGGTGAGAACGTCTTTGTTGTATCTCCGACAGGATGTCTTGAGATCGTGTCAAGTCCATATCCTGAGACAAGCTGGAGGGTCCCATGGATCCACTCGCTCTTCGAGAATGCAGCATCGGTTGCATCAGGGATAGAGGCAGGGCTCAAGGCACTCGGAAGAAAAGATGAAGGGAAGGTACTTGCCATCGGAGGAGATGGTGGCACGGCTGATATCGGCATGGGTGCACTCTCAGGGATGTTTGAGCGGGGGCATGATGTTACCTATATCTGCTATGACAATGAGGCATACATGAACACAGGGGTCCAGCGAAGCAGTATGACCCCGATCGGTGCATCTGCAACGACAACGCCTGCTGGAAAGGTCTCTTATGGAGAGATCCACCCAAAAAAAGATCTTGTATCGATCGCTGTGGCACATGGTCTTGGGTATGTGGCAAGTGCATCAGTTGGATATGCCGCGGACCTCATGGATAAGGTAAAAAAAGCGGTGGATCACGATGGCCCTTCCTTTATACACCTCCACTCAAGTTGCTGTACTGGCTGGAGACATCCAAGTTCAAAGACCGTTGAGGTCATGAGACTTGCGGTACTGACTGGCCTTTGGCCACTCTATGAGGTTGTTGATGGTGAGGTCGTGAATGTTAAGAGACTGGCAAAACGACTGCCTGTCGAGGACTACCTGAAAACACAGGGCAGGTTCTCACACCTCTTCAAGACCGATGAGGGGGCAGAGGTGATACGCCAGATCCAGGCAATGGCAGATGCAAATGCCGAGCAGTATGGTCTTGATCTCGACATAGAGGAATGAAACCAAGACTTATCTGTTTTGACCTTGAAGGACCTCTCTCTCCACAGGATAATGCCTACGAGGTGATCTCGTTAATTCCCGGTGGGAGGGAGTTCTTTGAGGTGATAAGCAGATATGATGACCTCCTCACACTTGAAGAACGGGAGGGGTATGAACCTGGTGATACACTCGCTTTAATCGCTCCGTTCTTAATTTACCATCGTATAACCTCTGAGGATATTTACAACGTCTCATCCACCGCCAGAATCGTTGATGGTGCAGCCGAGCTCATATCCCATTTGAGAGAGGAGGGATGGAACATCAGGATCATCTCAACCTCATACAGTGAACATGCTTACAATATCGGTGCTAAGTTAGGTGTTCCACCAGAGGATATCGCCTGCACCGAGCTTGATCTTGAAAGAATAGCCTCCGATCTTGGAGAAGATGAGCTTGAGCTAATCGCTGATTTCTGGGTAGTGATTCAGGAAAAAAAGGATGATGAAGATTCTATAATGGAGCTTCTTGACCGATTTTTCTTCAAGATCCTTCCAGACACCCGATATGGCAATCCACTGGATCGCGTGAAGGTTATCGGGGGATCAAGGAAGGTTGATGCTGCAGGAAAGTTTGCAAAAGACCTTGGTTTAACGCCTGGGGAGATCATGGTTGTAGGAGATAGCATAACAGACTTCAAGATGCTCGCTGCTGTGCGGGATGCGGGTGGCGTTGCCGTAGCGTTTAATGCAAATATGTATGCACTTCCCTACGCAAACTTCGCACTTGCAACGTACGATATGCGGGCTTTAGATCTTTTGTGTCGTGAATTTCCTGATAGGGGTGAGATGATCAAAATTACATCAAACTGGGGGAAGATAAACAAAGAATTTAAAGGTGCGGATTTAACAGCATCCCAGCTACATTATTTAAGCAAGCATGATGATAATCTCTTAAAGGAGGTTGCATCGATTCACGCCGAATTTCGTAAAGCGGTTCGTGGTAGAGCGTCGATCCTGGGGTGATTTAAGATGAAGAAAAGATATGCCATTCTTATCATATTTATCGTTCTTGTACTAATTTCAGCCGCTATTACTGCGGTTTACTTCTCGATCACCGATGATCTGAGCTTTACGGGGGAACGGGTTGAGGTGATATATGTTGATGGAACTCTTTTAACAGGTGATATACCGCCAGGGTTTGGTTATGCAGGTTCTGAGAACATCTGCAATGAGCTCAGGGCGGCAGAGAGGGATGACGCTGTAAAAGCGATCGTTATCAGGATAAATAGCCCAGGTGGAACCCCTGCAGCAGCCCAGGAGATTGTAACCGAGATAAAACGTATCGATAAGCCGATCGTGGTCTCGATGGCGGATGTTGCAGCCTCTGGTGCATATTACATCGCTGCTCCTTCAGACTGGATCGTGGCAAACCCTGATACCGTTACAGGTAGTATCGGTGTGATCTGGGTATTTGAAAACCGTGAAGGTGAGTACAGGGAAGAAGGAATAAATTACACAGTTGTGAAGTCAGGTGATATGAAGGATATGGGTGCACCATGGCGTAACTTAACCGATGGTGAGCTTGATTACGCAAATGAGATGGTGACAGATGCATTTGAGCGTTTTGTTGAGGAGGTTGCAGCCGGGCGTAACATGACGATAGACGAAGTAAAAAACCTCTCAGATGGGAGGGTTTATCTTGGCGCTGATGCAAAGGAGCTTGGGCTTGTAGATCAACTTGGAAACCTCTATGATGCGATTGAGGTTGCAGGCAAGCTTGGCGGAATCGAGGGTGAGCCCAGGGTTGAGTATGCCAATAAGCTGGATGTCATGGATATTTTGTTTTGAATGAGCACTGCTGCGAATGTTGCGATTTACTGGTGAGGGAAGTCGTTTTAAATGTTAGGTAGAATAAATGCTAAATATATCAGGTGTGTCTTAAATCACTGGAGGTAACTGTTGATGGCAAAATATAGTACAAAGGAGATATGTTACTTTTTAGAGCCTGGTTTGGAGAACACAGATAAGGTGATTGAGCTTGCAAAGCAGCGTGTGGATGAGCTTGAGGTGAAACATGTCGTTGTCGCATCCTTTACAGGAAAAACTGGCTTAAAGGTGCAGGATAAAATAAAAGATGCAGAGATTGTGATGGTCGGCGCTCATCATGGATTTAAAGTGGGCGAGGAGGGTAAGAAGCTCGATGAGATCTGGGCTAATAACCTGAAACGCTTTGAGGAGCGTGGCGGCAAAGGTTTGCGGGCAACGCATGCATTGAGCGGGATCGAGCGATCTGTTGGGGATAAATACGGTGGAGTGTACCCCCATCTTCTAATTGCAGATGTTTTAAGGCTCTTCTCACAGGGAGTTAAGGTAGGGATTGAGGTTGTAGTGATGGCAGCTGATGCTGGGCTTATTCCCATTGGAGTGGAGGTTTTAACGATCGGTGGGACAAAGACCGGGGCTGATACCGCGATGATCCTCAAGTCCGCAGGGATGAAGAATTTCTTTGAACTTGAGGTGAAAGAGATCGTCTGCATGCCAAGATAATCGCAGAGGGTTAGGTTTTTAGAGTAGAACGTGGTAATCTTGATTGTACCCAGACTTTCAATGCAGATCTTCCAGATAGGGCTAAAAAGTACATCGGTATTTCCTTAGGGCAATCAAAGAGCATGTCCATGTTGATATTCACGGTACGGCAGCTCTCAAGTATCCCTGACAAGCAGAGTAAACTGGGAAAGATAGACATGCATAAGGTCTTGAATCGAACGATACTCAACACAAAGTTTAGATAGAGATATCGAGATCAAACATGATAATCCGAGGGAGAGGTTGTTATCAGAGGAGATCGCTTGGTGAAACAGATAATAGAGAAGTATGGGGGCGAGATATGGGTAGAGGGTCGAGTTAGAGGAGATTATACCAGAGGAAGTAAGTTTGTGATTCTTTTCCCGAAGGGTTAGAAAAGGTATTGGGTGTGCTATTATGAGAAAAACTGTTTGCGAAAGATGTGGTATGGAAGTCACTGAGGAGTATTTTGATTTACCCCTCCCCACACCGGTCAAAGCTTAAAACAAACTCCCTCCTCAATTCCCCTATCACCCATGTTTTTTCCTTTCTGATTGAAGGAAAATGTGGTGAATATCCCTGATCAATCCATCTTCTGTGTCCATGCAGGCACACCATATGCCCACACGGCAAAATAGTAGGCTTTTCAGTCGGACCAGCCCTGCCGAAGGCAGAAAAACTTGCTCAAAGAGCGATAGTCCAACCGAAGGTTAGACATGGGTGTATGAGGCGTGCTTTACGCCTCATACTGAAAGCTTATCACCGAGAGGTTTGACATTTGTGTACTCTTCATTCTTTTAAAGTTCGCATAGGTATATTTTATGAAAGATGAATCCGTTGTGGAGTTTGAGAAAGATAGATAATTGATCCTGTATGAGAAGAACTATCGCGATAAAACCTGAACCAGGAAAATGTATCGAGACGGTCGCTAAAGGTAGGTACTGGAAGGCGGTTGATGAGTATCTTAAAAATGGTGGAAAGGATACGGATCTTGAGGAGGAGATAGAACTTCTCAGAAGCTTTCTTGAGGATCCAGAGATTGCGATGTATAGAGCCAGGATCGAGGATGAGCATGTAAGCGGCAGGCAGGCATACCTTCTCCTCGCTATTGATGATGCGGGGTTTGTGCATAAGGAGGTTCTTGTGGAGAAAGAGAATTATGATAGATGAGATCAAAAAACGGCTTCCGATAAAGAATGCGCTTGCATTCAGGTGGGTCTTTGACGAGGTAAGATCGCTCTCAGAGATCGAGGAGAGGTTTGAAGGTTATTACTACATCACAAAACCGAGAAAGGATATTCTTGTAACCTCGGCGTTCCTGAAGCCCTATGTGATCTGTATAATAATTCAGCGATCCGAGAATGGGGGAGATCTTCTCGTCATCCAGACATTTGCAGGGCGATACCCCTATGAGAAGGTTCTTGGAGGGGCGTACTTTTATGCTACGCGTGCAGGGATCAGGATAATCGAGGAGGAAGATTCTCTATTGTGAAAAATAAGAAGGAGAGGAAATAAATCCTCTATTTCGTGTAGTCGTAGAATCCTCTTCCGGTCTTTCGTCCATAAAGCCCTGCTCTTACCATCTTTCTCAAGAGTGGGCATGCTCTGTACTTTGGATCTTTAAACTCCTCATAATATATATCAAGTATCTTGAGGATTGTATCAAGCCCTATGAGATCTGTTAGCTCAAGTGGACCCATCGGGTGGTTGTATCCGAGTTTCATCGCGGTGTCAATATCCTCCTTTGTCGCAACCCCTTCCATGAGCGTGAAATACGCTTCGTTGAGCAGTGGGAGTGCGATCCTGTTTGCGATAAAACCTGGTGAATCTATGCAGAGAACAGATATCTTTCCGATCTTTGCTGAGACTTCCTCAATGGTCTTCACAGTCTCATCTGAAGTGAGATGACCTCTTATCAGCTCAACCAGCTTCATCACTGGGACCGGGTTGAAGAAATGCATGCCGATGAACTTTTCAGGGCGTTTTGTCGCGGATGCCATCTCTGTTACACTGAGGCTTGATGTGTTTGAGGCGAGCAGAGTCTTCTCAGGTGCGAGTTCATCGACTTCTGCAAAAATACTCTTCTTGAGATCCATGATCTCAGGGGCAGCTTCGATCACAAGATCGGGATCTTTAATAGCTTCTTTCATATCGACCACGCCTGTGAGCCTCCCGAGGATTGCTTTCATATCCTCCTCACTCATCTTCCCCTTCTTCACACTCTTCTCGAGGTTCTTCTTGATCGTGTTCATCCCATTCTCAACAAAGCGATCCTCGATATCCCTCATGACAACCTCATATCCTGCCTGGGCACATACCTGAGCGATCCCATTGCCCATGAGACCCGCTCCCAGAACTGTAACCTTATTTATAGCCATTCTTTGATGCCTCCATTTATTAATTTAAAATGACCTTTACCTCCTCCTATATAAACTTCTCATTTTCCTTCCGCTGTATCACGCCTATTTAGTGGAAAAGATTATTAAGATCTGGATCGATTTAGCAGAAGAACTCTTTTATGCCGGGGTGGCAGAGTGGACTAATGCGGCAGGCTCGAGACCTGTTGTTCCTCTGGAACACTTGGGTTCGAATCCCAACCCCGGCGTCTTTAGCTTTATTTTATAGAGTAATTGTAACTATTATATCATATTTTATAAACTATTATTGAGAATATTTTGCTTTAAAATTTTTAAATTAGCGCATGCTTTTATTCAGATGCAGAGAAATATTCAGATAAATAAAGGGGGAAAGCGATGGCACAAAGAAAAATACCCGAATCATACCTATCTCACAAGCTCTTATTCTTCAGCGGACTTTTAACATTCGGATTACTCGATGGTTTAACCGCTGCCATGATGATAGATGAGAAAGGAATTATAGCAGAAGCTAATCCACTTCTTAGAGAGCTTGTAATATCTTATGGGTCACTCTCGCTCCTCATCTTCAAGGTGGTAGCATGTTTCCTCCTTCTCTCAATTCCACTTCTCATTCAGCACTTCTCGAAAAAATCGATGTTCTGGACGATAAATGGTTTTTACGGTGTTTTCACCATTGCAGGTATCCTCGCAGCCACTGATAACTGGATATTCATGAATATGGGCGACCCTTTCATAGATCCAGAGCTTGTGACTGCTTTGACATTTTTGGTAGTCATGATAGCGATAGCACTCGGAGATATAATGGATTACAACCGAAATCGAACCCATGGGCAGACTCACTCGATGATTACAGATAAGGAGTGGGAACGGATGAAACGGGAGATGAATTACCCAGATTAATTTTATAAGACTTGAATTTAGATATCATATATGCATCAGGCTGGGACGGCAGGTCGCACAGGCACGATCGAACTCCCGCTTCATCGCGGAAAAGCGCCGCAATGGCTTATTTTAAGGATGAAAAAACTTTCTTCTGCCATATTCGAGGTTATTATCGAGGAGTATGGTAAAGGAGAGGTTTTACGCCGTTTATCAGATCCTCTGTGGTTTCAATCACTCTCTTCTGTCCTTGCTTATGACTGGCACAGCAGTGGGACAACAACCGTTGTATGCGGCGTCTTGAAGTCGGTCTTTGATCCATCTGAGTTTGGAATAGCGGTTGTTGGTGGAAAAGGTATAAGATCCAGGGGTACACCAGGAGAGATCGACGAGATAGGGCTTTTATTTGGGTTTGGAAGCAAGAAAGTCGATGAGCTAAAAAGTACAAGCAGGATCGTTGCAAAGGTTGACAACGCATGTCTTCAGGATGGCTACCAGCTCTATCACCATGCGATGTTTCTGAGCGAGGAGGGTGAATGGGCAATCATACAGCAGGGGTTGAATGAGAAGCGCGGCTATGCAAGGAGATACCAGTGGCTTTCGACGATTGATGATTTTATCAACGAGCCGCATCAGGGTATAACCGGGTTTCCTGAGGAGAATGTCCTTGATCTGACAGCCAAAGCGAGTGAGACGTGTCGAAAAGTCTCGATAGATCTTGTATGCGAAAAAACATCACACATAAAACGGCTATATGAAAGTATAAGACCCAGGGGGCAGAGCAGCCTTTCAGACTGGATCGAAGGTGAAAGTGGATATGCAGTTCCTTCCTTCAGGCTACCGAAAAGGGTTGACTGGAAGACGCTCAGGAAGGTGTATGAGATACAGCCCAGGAACTACGAAGAACTTATAAAGATCAGGGGAGTTGGTCCTGCCACGTTGAGAGGGCTTGCCCTTGTATCAGAACTGATCTATGGCGAAGAAGCGAGCTGGAAAGATCCTGTGAGGTATTCTTTCGCTTTTGGAGGGAAGGATGGTGTTCCATACCCTGTCAAGCGGTATGCGATGGATGAGGCATCAGAGATTCTCAAGAGTGCGATAGAGATGGCAAAACTCGGAAAAAAAGATAAAATTAAGGCGATAAAACGCCTCAATGTCTTTTTAGGAGAGAACTAAATGAGCTATCGCTCAATCTTGAAGTACAGCTTCGCTTCGACCCTGTATGATACGATCTTATCATCCTGGACCTTCACATCCATATCCTCCACGATGACCCTGCCGATCCCACGAACGGTCTTCGAAGCTTCCTCGAGCGCGTTCTGTATTGCACCTTCCCAGCTATCCGGCGAAATACCAACGATGTTTATCGATTTGTATACCATCTCCTCTCACCTCCTTTATTCTCATAAATAATTAATACAGTCAATTGTATAAATACATTTCGAAAAACAGATGCTTCTGGCGTCTTTCTATCAAGATGGGCTGAATAGATAAATTTTTAACCTCAACCCATACCTATACATTGAGGTGAGAGATCTTGAAAAGAAAAGTTCTTGTAGGATTGGCAATGATCATCATCCTGGCGTTATCCGGATGTTTGGATAAGGATAATGCACCCACTCCAGATACACTTGACATCAAAGGCTCGGATACCCTTGTACAGCTCGTATCTAATATGGCAGAGGCTTATATGTTAGACCATCCATCCGTCGAGATAAGCGTGACAGGCGGTGGAAGCGGTACAGGTATCGCATCACTCATAAATAATGAAGTTGATATCGCGGATTCATCGAGACCGATCAGGAGTCGTGAGATTGAGAGCGCAGCCTCAAGGGGTGTTGAGGTCTGGGAATTTGTGATAGCAAGGGATGGGCTCACGATCATCGTAAATCCATCAAACCCTCTTGACAGGCTGACGCTTGATGAGGTTGGAGCGATTTACAGGGGGGAGATCACGAACTGGAAAGAGGTTGGCGGGGAGGATCGTGAGATTACACTCTACGGGCGGCAGAGTACATCAGGGACGTATGAGTTTATGCGAGAGCGCGTTCTTAAAGCAGACTATTCTCCAAATATGCTCAATATGGAAGGAAATAAGGCGATCGTAGATGGTGTTAAGAATGATCTAAGCGGGATAGGGTATATCGGGATTGGATACCTCACAGATGAGATTAAGGCCCTTAAGCTGGCAGAAGATCGTGGATCAAGATACGTCTCACCTCTCGATGAGAATCTTATCGAGGATGGAACATACCCTTTGACTCGCCCGCTCTATCAGTATACAAACGGCATGCCGGAGGTGAATACGCTTCCCTACAGTTTCCTTAGATTTGAGTTGAGCGATGAAGGACTGGAAATCGTCAGGAATGCGGGTTACTATCCACCGAATCCAGAAGATAAGATGAATAATGATGAGAAATTCAGGCTGATCGAGGATTAAGATCCGATAGGGTTATATACCGTAGCTGATGGATAAAACTTGATGGGTAACGCTTCAGGAGAGGGGGTTAAGGAACGTCTCATCGCACTCTTCTTTGCCGCAAACGGCATACTCACGATCGTGATACTCCTTGGCATTTTCCTTTTTCTCGCCATAATAGGGCTTCAGGCTTTTTACGAGATAAGCATCATCGAATTTTTGGGTATGGACTGGAACCCTGATGCGTATGGCGAACCAGCCTGGGGAATTTTACCACTTCTTGCAGGAACGGTCTATATCGCGGTTCTTTCGCTTATAATTGCGATACCACTGGGTGTTGCATCGGCAATCTACATCGCAGAGATTGCATCTCCTCCACTAAGAGAGATCCTGAAACCAGCGATAGAGATGATAGCAGCCATTCCAAGTGTGGTTCTTGGTTTGATTGGGCTCATTATACTTGCACCGTGGATTGCAAATATCTTCAACCTGCCAAACGGACTGAACGCGCTTACAGCATCGATCCTCGTTGCGATAATGGCACTCCCAACGATAATAAGTATCTCAGAGGATGTGATAAGGGCTGTCCCTGATAGCTACCGTGAGGCATCACTCGCACTCGGATCAACCCGATGGCAGACAGTAAGCGGCGTAATTGTACCAGCTGCATCATCGGGGATCGTTGCAGCATCGATGCTCGGACTTGGAAGGGTTGTTGGTGAGACGATGGTGGTACTTATGGTTGCAGGGAATTCAAGACTTTTTCCAGTGAGTATCTTCGATCCAGTGCGTCCAATAACCTCCACGATCGCTATAGAGATCAAAGAGGTTGTTCAGGGAGATCTGCATTTCCAGGCGCTCTTTGCACTCGGACTCATCCTCTTTCTGATGACATTTGCGATAAATCTCGCATCCGATATTTTCTTAACAGGGAGGCAGATGGGCAGATGAACGAGAAGATCAAAGAGAACATATATTTCACGATCTTTAGATTTTGTTCCTTTTTAAGCCTCGTAATTCTGCTTTTTTTCCTTCTATTTGTGATCAAACTCGGCGTGGGTGTTCTTGATCTCAATTTCATAACCGGGATGTGGCAGACACAGGATATAACAAAAGGTGGGATACTCCCTGCAATTGTCGGGACATTCTACTTAGGATTGGGTGTCGCGGTCTTCTCTGTTCCTGTCGGGATCTCGTGTGCGATCTATCTCAACGAGTACGCAAAGAATACAGGGCTTGTGCGGGTGATCCGTCTTACCATAAGAAACCTTGCAGGGGTCCCCTCGATCGTCTACGGACTCTTCGGTTTTGCGGTCTTCGTCCAGCTTCTTCAGTTCGGGACATCGCTTCTTGCGGCAGCCCTCACCCTCGCAGCTATGACAATTCCCTGGGTGATCACAGCATCAGAAGAAGCACTGAAGACCGTCCCGGATGGTTTCAGGGAAGGGGCACTTGCACTCGGTGCGACCAAATGGCAGGTGATAAGAACGAACGTTCTCCCCGCTGCGCTTCCAGGCATGATCACAGGCTCAATAATCGGGCTTGCGCGGGCGATGGGTGAGACCGCACCGATAATCATCGTTGGTGCAACATTCTACATGCGAGGACTCCCGGATTCCCTCTTCGATAAATTCATGGCACTTCCTTACCATGTCTTCATCCTTGCAACCCAGCATAATGACCCGCTTGCAGAGGAGTATGCAGCAGGAACTGCACTTGTGCTCGTGATTCTTATATTCCTGATGACACTTATAGCCATGATTGTTCGTTACAACTTCAGGAAAAAGAGGAAGTGGTAGTTATTACTCACGACGATGAATCAAAGATCGAGACGAGGAATTTGAATGTCTATTTCGGCACCAACCATGCTATAAAGGATATCTCCCTCAAGATGCAGAATAAGCGCATTACCTCGATAATAGGGCCATCTGGGTGTGGTAAGTCGACATTCCTGCGGGCTTTAAACCGTATGCACGATATTATCCCAGCCGCAAAGGTCACAGGTGCGATTCTTCTTGATGGGGAGAATATCTACGAGGATGGAACAGACGTCGTTGATCTCCGAAGGCGGGTTGGAATGGTCTTTCAGAAGCCGAATCCATTCCCGAAGTCGATCTTTGATAATGTCGCTTATGGTCCGAGAATTCACGGGATCAGAGATCGTTATGAGCTTGAAAGAATCGTTGAAGATAGTCTGAAGAAAGCAGCGTTATGGGAGGAAGTATCAGACAGGCTCGAGACCTCTGCGATGGACTTAAGTGGTGGGCAGCAACAGCGATTATGTATCGCACGTACACTTGCTGTTAAGCCAGAGGTGATTCTCTTTGATGAACCATGTTCTGCACTTGACCCCATCTCAACAGCAAAGATCGAGGACCTCATGCGATCGCTTAGGGCTGAATATACGATCGTGATCGTGACCCACAACATGCAGCAGGCTGCAAGAATCTCGGACTATACAGCCTTTTTCCTTCTGGGTGAGCTTATTGAGTTTGGAAAGACAGCAAAGATCTTTGAGAGGCCGTGCGAGAAGGCGACAGAGAACTATATTACAGGAAGATTTGGATGACCTGCCACGACAAGTTCTGGTAATAACGTGAATGAAATTAACCCCCCATCATGCACTAATATTTAAGAGCAGGGTTGTAGTATATTTATAATTTTATCTTGTTATTTAATTGTTTGAGCTATGACCTACATCCTCCTTTCACCGAGTGCTTTAGAAGCAAAAAATATATATTCAGGGGTGCAATCAGGCAGGCGGCTGAGATTGAGGAATATCGAACTTATCTGCGGTGAGCTTGGTGGTAAAGAAGTGGTAGCTGCGATTTCTGGCGTTGGAAAGGTCAATACCGCATACACCCTAACACTGCTTCTTGAGGCATATCCAACCACTGAGCTTGTGATCTTATACGGTTGTGGTGGTGCATACTTGAGAAGCGGCGGAGCTGTCGGGGATGTTATGATTGCAACCCATGAAATCTACGCTGATGAAGGTGTTTTAACAGGAAATGGATGGCTTTCAATGGAGGACATAGGAATTCCGCTTCTCAAAAAGGGTGGTGAGTGCTACTTCAACAGCTTCTGTCTTGAGGGAGAGGTACTTCATCAGGTTAGATCGATCACGAATGAAATCACCGACCAAAATGTCATTTATGGAAAGTTTTTGACTGTTTCTACCTGTTCTGGATCTATTGAGCTTGGAAATGAACTTTTCAAGCGGTTTCAATCGATCTGTGAGAACATGGAGGGTGCAGCAGCAGCTCATATCGCTAAAGCTTATGACGTTGCAATGATAGAAGTCAGAGGAGTCAGCAACCTCGTTGAGGATCGGGTATTTGAGAACTGGGATATAGAATCTGCCGTAGAAAATTGTAGTAAGGTTGTGATTGAGATTTTAAATGGTTTATAATCCTGAAATAAAAATATAACAGCGGGTTTGTGTAGGGGACGAGGGCGCCGATAAAAAAATTTGTAGGTAAGGAGCGTATGGTTAATTTAGTTGGAGGTTATTACACCTCTGAGGAACGTCGGAGTCGTCCTCGTCTTTTCCCCTACGATTTTAGCTTTACATCACTTCTACTATAATAAGTTATCGAACGGTACAAAAAAATAATCATATAATCTAAACTTTTCTTTGCAGATTACGCTATATAAATTAGAAGTGTCAGTAAAAAAACATGGACTCGGCGGGATTCGAACCCGCGGCCTTTACGTTGCGAACGTAACGATCTACCCCTGATCTACGAGCCCTACACATACACAATCAATCAGACATCGACGACCACCTCAACCGATATTCCCTCTTGTTCAGATTTTACTGCAAGATCGTGGAGCGTTATCGCCTTTACATGAATATCGATCTCAGTCTCGACCGGATCTATCCGTGCGCCATAAGCAATTCCATCAAGCATATATATATCATCTTCTTCTTGCACGCGAATCGTGAGATCAAAGTCTGAGAAGACAAGATCCTCGAGATCGAACTGGTATAGAAGTTCGTTTAGCCACTCAAAGAGTAGCCACTCTATACTATCCGCCTCTACATGAATTTTTACCTCAAGATCTGGCTTGATCTTACCTGTATCAACCATCAGTCCAAAAAGTGCCTCTCCTGCACTCACGAAAGCTTCTTCAACCGTTTTACCCCACGCCCTGAACTTCGCATCAGAGACGTGCTCCAGAAACTCAAAGCCACGATTCTTTACCATCAAAAAATCCCCGTTTCAAGTCCTGCGAACTTAACAAGTGCTTCCTCTTCCATGAAGTGAAGATCGCCGACTGCTATGAGGACGTGGAGCGGATCGCCAAAATCAAACGCTCTTAGTGTTTCGATCATCCCTGCCTTCACCTTTCCTTCGCTTGATCCCGCCCTCGCAATCCCGACAAATATAAGATCGTCAAGAACCCCCTCACCTCGCCTTGTTTCAAGTGCTTCGAGAATCGTAAGCGCCTGAGGGATTGTCATGTACGCACGGGAGGATATATCAAGAAGAAGCAATGTGTGGAGCCCGTTGGATCGGTTCAGCCTTATCGTATCGTAGGGTACATCGGAGATAGACTTAAAATCATCTCTGTAAGGATACGAGATCGTCGCGGCCTTTCCAAACCTGTAACTCGATAAGCCTGTAATTCCTGAGACTGCTGTGAAGATCGATGGTGCATGGATTATACGTGTCGCTATCCCTCGATCATACGCTCTGAGCCTCAGATCAACGTGCGTCGTCGCTGTCATCGGGTCACCCCCTGTTAGAAGAACAATATCTTCAGATGCTGCACGTTTCAGGATCTCCTCTGGATCGTTCTCTATATCTTCACGCTTCGCAGGATAAAGTTCGCGCCCAAAAGCCTCCTCAAGCTTTGCCGCTGTGCAACCTCCAAGCTTTGATGTATACACCTCAAAATATACGGCTTCTGCAGATTTTACAGCCTCAAGCCCCTTCAATGTGATATCTTTCTCATCGTATAGACCCAGACCCACGAACGTGAGCATATTTAGCTATCTGATGTAGTCGAGGGGCGCTTCTGGGGCAAACTCTGGTTCGACCTCCGCCTGCAACTGCTCCATCTCCCTCAGGCGCGCTACGATTGTTTCCATCTCTTTTCCACGCTCCTCGAGCGCGCCCATATCGATTTTCAGCCCGAGAATCTTTGTAAGTATCTTCAGGACAGACTGTGCGCTTCGTGGATCGACGAGATACCCTGAGGTCACGCCCATCAAACAGACGGCATCGATCCCCCGCCTCTTGCCGATACCGAGCATAAGTCCAGAAACGCCGATTATCCCTCCTCCAGGCTCACTCTCGCTGAACTCAACGCCGTAACTTTTCATTTCATCTACGAGTTCGACACGGTTTGCAGCACCGATCACACGAGGTTTCTCGACAAGTTGCCCTATTCCATAGCCTCCTATCGTGTAGATTCGCTTTACGTTGTAGCTTTGGGCGATATCCAGAAAAGCCTCTGTCAGGAGATAATGCCCCTCATTTGTGTTGCTCTGGTGATCTCCAACAAGGATCAAGAGTTCAATATCGTCTGACCTGTAGGCGTATATCTCGTTTCTCACCATCTGGATATCTCCATCAGCCTTCACGATGATCTGTGGCGGGAAGTGAGGCGAATAGATCTCAAGTATCTTCTCTGCACCGAGTTCACTGATCAAATACTCTCCAACGAGTTTTCCAACATGCCCCACACCCGGAAGCCCCTCGATCATAATAGGACTCTCAAGTTCAACAGATTTTATGTTTACAACCTCAACATCCTTCATCCTGGATCAACTCTCGTGTCTGTGGAATTCTCCTTTTCCTCCAAGCTTCTTGATTTCTTTGAGCGCGCGATTCGATGCGTCCTTTAATATCGCCTCTGCACGCTTGTAATCCTCTGCGATGACATGTAACCTGAAGCGGGGTGCACCAACGTACGTTATATCAAGCTCGGTATTATCTTTCTTTGCTTTCAAAGCACTCTTCAAGGCTTTCTTTATCTTATCGACCCCATTCTCCTCGAAACATGTCAGATCTAAGAATCCTGAGATCTCAACCTTGGGGTGCTTGATACTCTCACATGCGACCCGATAGACCTCATCTCTATATCTCTCATCGAGTTTAACCTCATCTATACTTCCCATGGAGATCTCCTCAAACGCCTGGTACAAACCTCCATAGTTTTTAATCATCTCTTCTCTTAAGTTTTGAGACTCTTCGTCTGTCAGCTTCAGATTGTTCGCTACAAACGTGACCCATTTCCCTGCTCTGAGGTTTATCTTCCACTCCTGGATCTTTGCCTTGCGCTGGTACTGATTGACATCCTTCAGGGAGAGGTCAATATGTCGCCTTACTGGATCGACCCTCAGCACCTTGCATACCACCTTCTGTCCCTCGCGGACATAGTCTCTAATATATTTGATCCAGCCCGAGGCAACTTCAGATAGGTGGATCATACCCTCCTGTCCGGGATATTCATCGAGTGTAACGAATGCCCCGAAATCGAGGACTTTCTTGACCGTCCCAACGATGAGTTCACCCTCTCTCGGCCAGGAGTTTTTAGCAAGCCTCATTCAAGAACCTCAAGTATCTGTGTCTTGATATTTGCCTTTCCACCCGTAGGTTCGACGATCAGTCTTCCACATACACTGCACTCCACTTTTGTCGAGGCGTTACCGAAGACGACCTGCTCATTATTGCAATCATTGCATCTTACCCTGAGAAACCTGCTTCTTGGATTTTTCAGTAGTGTATCTGTCCCCATCCTTTTTACTCCAATATCATTCAATATTCCACAAGTTCAAACTTCGATGCCCTGAAACACTTGCTTGCGTGGGCTTTTGAACACTCGGTGCAGACGTACTTCAGCTCAATCCTCTTTGTCGGTTTATCCCCACCTGGTACCTTTGAGAACTTGCCCGAGTTGCCTATACCAGTCTGTCGTTTCTTCTGTCTCGTAATATGTGTCAATGAGGATGCCTTCCTCTTCTTTACACGGACGACCTCGTGTACGGTGTGTTTCTTGCAGTATGAACAGTGCTTCTTAATCTTCTTTGGCATCTTCATAAACTTCACCTTTTGATATATCGATCTCGACTGCTGCTTTCTTCTTACATAAGCCTTCTGCGTGAGATCTCGGCAAGACCACGATATCTTCTCTTTTAAGGGAGTATTCACGACTTTTGCCGTTATGCACCCCCATAAACACAGGAATATCACTCAGCACTCGCACAATCGAGAAGTTAACCAATATACTATCATCGCCTTTTATAAAGCTTTTCTTAAACCTGCCCTCTGAATCGAGATCTCCTTTTTCCTTCCTTGCCTCGCCGAATATTCCCTTCAGGATCTTGGACCTTAAACCCTCGATCTGTCCAACAACCTCGCTGTAGAGGCGTTCTTCATGCGATAGGAGGTTCTCTGGTATCTGGTTCAGACGAGAAGATGCAAGCCCAACGACCTTGAATATCCGCCTCTCAAACAGCTCTTCTGACTTTATCCGTGCGGTCTTGAGTTCGTCCTCTAAATATACCCGCCGCTTACCTTCAAGATCGCGCATCTCTTCCTGGAGTTCATGGATGTAGGTAGCTATCTGTTCATAAACTGTAGGCGGAAGTTTTTGAAGGCTTGAAGAGTTTCTCTCATCATCCACAAGCCTCCAGAGTTTGGCAAGATCCATGCTCATCAGACCACCCCTTTAAACTCAGCCATCCCCCGACATATCAGAAAAAGCCCGAGAGCCTGCGGCACCTCATTCATCCCTGAATCAAGTGAATAATTCTCATCACCAAGCTTGATAGAGGTTTCAGAATATAGGTCAACGAGAATCTTATCCCCATCGAATGCGACTGCATCAACGAGCGGATCAAATCCTTCAAACTCATCGCTCGTGAGTGGTGTAACCCTGAGACCTGTTCCTCCATGAAGTGATCCTGGCAGGCGTATAAGCCGTTTAATATCTGCTGTAACAGGCTCATCAACCTCGCCGAGCTCAACTTTTACTTGACGTAGAAGCTCCTCTTTCAACGCTCTCGGTGGGGGCATATTTTTAATCCAGGATAATTCCCCTTCTTTGCTTGCCCGACTCATCCAATCGCTCTTTGTTGCCTCAAATATTTGTTTCGCCTTTATATCCCCAATTCCCTTGATACTTTTGAGATATCTGATCGCCTCCTCCTCTTTCATCTTCGATACTCTCTTCATGAACTCGATAAATCCCTGATGTATCCGCTTGCCCCAGTTTGTGGATCTGTTTATAAAGATATTGCCGTACTCATCGGTTGTGATGATTCGATCAATATCAAGCCCTCTTGCAGTTATATAATCCAGAATCTCTCGCCGCTCAGGACTTTGTAGACCCCAGACCTTCGGATGATAGATATGAACATGATAACCCCGCCCACCGGAGAAGACGATCTCGATATCATCTTCTGAAAAACCAAAATCATCTTCGAGAAAGTTCAGGAGCTTTTTTGTCTCCTTTTTCACCGCAGCAAGCATCTCTTCGAAGCTATCGGCATCAACGTGCAGGTGGTCTGCATCAAGATCAAAGATTAACTCTGCACCCTCCCACCCTTTATCGACCATACGAGGCGCAGATGGATTGGAATATATCGCCGATGAGTAGTAGACATGCCTGGGCACCTCACCTCGAAGATAGTCGATAGCCTCTCTTCTCGTACTGAAACTTTTATGCCGCCTCATTCCAGGGCTATCAAAGAAAATAAACCCCCACTCTCTTTTTTCAAATTTTAAAGGCATTACAATTCCGCCTCCCTGGTAGCAGTTCCTGAAGGCAGATCTCACAAATGCCCGACTCCTCTCATTCATCACAATCCACCAACAGATGAATAATATCCCAAACTTTATATTATCTTTATGCATTATCATATTGGATGGCAAAACGTGTCAGGATCATCAATGATCTTCCAGATCTCGTTCCGCTCCTCCAGATATTTACATCCACTAAACATAAACAGGTATTCGATCTTCTCTCATCCAAGTGGTGCACAGAGGAAGAACTAAAAGCGAAGCTTAAATCTGAAGAGATCGGCGAGAGTCTTGATGTTCTGCGAGAGAGCGGATTGCTGGAGAGTAAATGGAGAATCCCTGAGGCTGGAGCGACTCCTGAGGTTGAGTATGCTACCTCTTATTCCAGAGTCAGGCTCAATTTCCAGTGTGAGATGGAGGAACTTGGTGATATCATATCGATCTCATTCATCGATGAAGAAGCGTTCGGGTCGATAGAGGATAATATAATCTCATGCATAAATAGTGGAAAAGACTCGATAAGTAACATTTCTATTTCAGAAGATGTGCCTCCCATACTTTTGAAAGCCATCGTAAAGCGATCAAAAAAACTTTTACTGAAAGGACAGAGAATAGAAATAATATCAGGGGGTTGAGATGATACAGGCATTAAAAAGTAAGAAAGTATCCAGTAAATTCCAGATTCTGGTAGAAGTGGCGGAACATCAGCCCACGATCCGCCAGAAAGATATCGCAGCGAAGATGGATATCACACCCCAGGCAGTCTCTGAGTATGTCAAGGAGATGGTGGAAGAAGGGTTGATTCATACTGATGGAAAGAAGATGTACGTTGTCACAAGAGAAGGTGTGAACTTTGTACTCGCTGTTGGGAAGGAGATGGAGGAATATCTCGATCATATCAATAATATCGTAACGAATATTTCTGTCTGGGCAGCGGTGGCAGATGAGGATCTCAGAGAGGGGGATCAGGTCTCGCTCTTCATGGAAGATGGCATCCTTCACGCCTCGAAAGGTGAGAGAGAGGGTTTTGCACATGCCACTGTAGTTACAAGTGCAAAAGCGGGAAAGGATGTTGGCATCTCGGATATAAGCGGAATAATATCGCTTGAGGTGGGTAAAGTTACGATCTGCCCGATCCCACAGGTGCAGGATGGCGGCTCAAAATGTATATCATCTGATGCACTGAGAAAAGCTGTAGAGGGAGCGGATATCGTCTGTGCAATTGGGATCGAGGCATTTGTTGCACTCAGCGAGATCGATGTAACGTCACAGATCAACTATGGGGTCAAGTCGGTGGTTGTGGAGGCTGCTCGAAGGGGTATATCTCCTGTAATCGTCTGTGTGGAGAGTGAACTTCCGTCGCTTCTCAAGCGGTTGGGTGAGGATGCGATCGGGTATGAGTTTGTCGATATAAAGAGGTGAAAGCCAGCAAAAAATATTTTATTTTTTTTATTTTACAGATTTGATGTACTAATTAAACCACGAAGTTTATATACTATGAGCTTATACCTACATTGAAATCAAAACTTGGAGGAGATTTCTATGAAATATGAAGATAAAATTGACCTGTATAATGATGAGGGAAAAGTTCTCGCAGAAAATATCCCTATCGAGGCGCTTCATCCATACAGGAACCCCTACATGGCTGAGATGTATATGACGCTGAAGCGGACAGGAATCGTAGATCTCGGCAAGCTGGAGGAGATGTTGAGGAACGGTCGTACCGGCTGGACTTCAACGGTCGGCCAGGATGAGATAAAGATGCCATGGTATGGCCTTGATCTCGACCTTGTTGAAGACTCAGAGGAGATCGCAGAAGAACTTAAAAAGCTGCTCCAGATCAAAGAAGGGGACGATACAAACATCATCGAACTTGAAGGTGGATCACTCCTTGTGGTTCAGCTTTCAGAAGAACTTCTCAGGCGATCTGCAGATTACTCACCTGCATTCACGCGAGTGAGTGTTGCACTTGCGCAGATAATCGCAAAGAAATACGGAATTGACAACCCACTTGATCGTCCATACAGGATGGGAATGCTGAAGAACTGCCTGCATGGGAGATATCCGCAGTATGTAGGACCAAACTCGGGTAATCCGGTATCAACCCTCATGAAAGTTCCCTCAATCCTTGAAGGTCTTGGGACAGGGTTTAAGTCATTCATGATCAATCACGTCGTTGCGCTCGGAAACAACAGAACGTTGGAGGCTGTTGCATTGGCAACGATCTTCGAGCAGGGTGCCCAGGCCGAGATGGGCAACTCTGTTGGATGGTATGAGCGAGCACAGCTGCTTGGATCGGCATATCAGGGCTTCAATGCCAATAATTTTGTGCTCAGTATGCTGAAGGAAAACGCGAAGGGAACTGCTTATGATGTCGTTCTCACACTGATGGAACGAGCGCTGGCGAATGGGGTTATTGAAGAGCCACCCAACCGTTATCCGTTTGTCCAGCCATCCGGTTACAAGCTATATGGGCTGAAGGACTACGCGATGTGGAACGCTTATGGTGTTGCAACACTTTTATGTGCTGTTATCGTCAACTGCGGTGCGATGAGGGCTGCACAGAATACAAGTGCGGTTCTGGGTTCATGGAACGACTACATCGCATTTGAGGGCGGTGGTTTACCAGACCCGGATGCAGGAAGGGTTATGGGAACCGGGCTTGGATTTGGTTTCTACACACATGGACTCTATGGTGGTGCAGGACCCGGTGCGTTCACGATGGATCATGTGATTGTGAGACACACCTCAGGCTTCTTGACCCCGTGCGTCGTTGCAGGTATGTGTCTGGATGCGGGTTCTCAGATATTCCGTCCGAGTGTCACATCAGGGCTCTACTACACGCTCGCAGACAACCTCCCAATCTTCCAGAACCCACTTGAGAAGGTTGCAGAGGCTGCAGAGTCGGTCAAGGGGGAGATCTAAATGGCGAGACCAAGAAGGGCAAAGAAAGCAAAGTATAAGCCACAGGTGTATCCTGGTGCTGACAAGGTATCCGACAGGAGGAGAAAAGCGACAGATCCAACGAAGAAACTTGCGAAGTTCAGGTCGATCCCTGATGATAACATCGTACTCCTCTTAGGCCACAGATTTAAGGGTGAGTCTTATGTGAGTGTTCACCCTCCTTTGGATGAGCTTGTAGAAAAGTATGATCCTGTGAAGAGTATTGTCGAGCCGACCCCTGGCGCAAGAGCTGGTGATCGAATCAGGTATATCCAGTTCGCAGATTCGATCTTCTACCCGCCGATGGCCCCATGGCTCAGACCCCGACTGTACATGTCGAGGCTGAGAGGGTGTGATGTGATGGTCTACTCAGGCCGGCAGCTACTCGAGCAGCGTGAGCGTGATATCGAAGGTGCGGCGAAGTGGTTGCTGGAGACCGAGGTCTATGACCCTGCAAGGAATGCGATTCGAGGTATCACAGTGCACGGCCACTCGTTGAGGCTTGATGAGGATGGATTGATGTTCGATGCCAGGCGTCGATACAAGCTCAACAAGGATACAGGTGAGGTTGAGTATATCAAGAACATGCACGCAGAGGTTCTTGACAATCCAATTCCAATCGGGCGACCACTTACTGAGCGAGAAGCAAGAGGACACGACTGTACATATCGTTGGGATGTTGCAGCGTACAAGTCCCGTACAGAGATCCTGACAGTCCTTGCGAGGTACAGCAGAGGAAGGATCACCGGTGGGTTCAACCCAGAACTGACCGAGATCATTGACTGCCCAAGGTAGATATTTTTCTACCTTTTTATATTTTAGGAGCCTTTGTAATGCCTATAAAACTTGGTGATGTCTACCCCCTGAAGCTGTACCTTGAGGAGAATAAACGTCCCTGTCTTATCTGTGATTATTACAGCGTTGAGAATGGGTGTGATCGAATCTTCAAACAGACTCGGGGCAAGATGAAGATCGATATACCTGATCCGCTCGACCGAACCTGTGAGGCTTTTCAGCCAATATTCAGGTGCGAGGATTGCAAGTTCTTCGTCGAGACGAAGGGCGAGTTTGGGACGTCCTATACCTGCGCAAAGACCGCAACAATGGGCGAGGATATCCTTCTCTGTGTGGACTACATACCAAATGATGAGAAGAAGGCAAAGCTCGAGGAGATCTACAAGGATAGTGGATTCCCGCTTACGATAGAGGAGTAATATTTACGCTCCTCTCCAAACTTTTTTTAATTATATGGATATCATCCGTCGTGGAAGACTAAAAAAGCAGATTGATGAATCAAGCCTTGAGTTTCTCCAATCTCTGGATGCTGATCGATGGATATTTGATGCCGATCTCCTGGTAGATAAAGCTCATACCAGGATGCTCCTTGAAAATAAGATTATAAGCGAGAAGGAAGCATCTATAATCCTCGATGGGTTAAAACAGATTGAAGAGGGCGGGATTGAGATTCTGGAGCTTGAAGCTTATGAGGATATCCACGCGTGTGTGGAATCGAAGCTGATTGAGCTTATCGGTGAGGAGGCTGGTGGGCGGATGCATACAGCAAGATCTCGAAATGATGAGGTTGCAACGTGCATCAGGATCGCACTTAGAAGGGAGGAACTTAAGTTAATCGATTATCTCAACGATTTAAGAGGAACGATTCTTAAACGGGCTGAGGAGAATGTGGAGACACTGATGCCAGGCTTCACACACCTCCAGTTTGCCCAGCCAACAACCCTTGCACACCACCTCCTCGCCCATTTTGATGCGCTCAGCCGTGACCTTGAGCGGCTCGATGCACTCTACCACCGCACAAACCTTTCACCCCTGGGCGCTGCCGCTTTTGCATCTACAAGTTTCCCTATCGATCGTGATAGGACTATGGAGCTTTTAGGGTTCGAGGGGCTTGTTGAGAACTCGATGGATGCTGTTTCTGCGAGAGATTTTCTGATAGAAGCAATATCGGTATTTTCCATTATAATGATGCACCTATCAAGGCTCGCTGAGGAGTTAATACTCTGGAGTAGCCAGGGGTTTGATATGATCGAACTTGACGATGCTGTCACGAGCACAAGTTCAATAATGCCTCAAAAAAAGAATCCAGACCTTGCAGAGCTTATCAGGGCAAAGACCGGCACGGTTTATGGCGATCTTACAGCAGTGTTAACGATCATGAAAGCTATGCCGATGAGCTACAATCGAGACCTTCAGGAACTTACACCACACCTCCTTAGTGCAGTAACGATAACAAAAAGCTCGCTTCGTGGAATGACGAAGATGATCGGAGGTATGCGGGTAAAATCTGAGTCGATGCGAGCGAAACTTGATCTTGGTGATCTAATGGCGACTGATCTTGCAGACACGCTCGTTAGAGAGTGTGGAATTCCGTTCAGGACCGCTCATAAAATCGTTGGAGAGGTTATTAGCGAGGGGAGAAGAATTGAAGAACTCGATGAAGCAACGTTGAAAGAAGCTCTCGATCCTGCGTTGAGCGTCGATCGAAGGAAGGTTACAGGTGGACCATCCCCGCGTGAAGTCAGAAGAATGATAGATAAGCGCAAGAAAGCGTTATCCCTCACTTAATATCAAAGATTCCTGGGCTGAAATCGAGAGATACAACGATTCCCTGATCTGTCATCTCAAAGACCTTCGTCTGCCCGTTGATCTTCGTGCCCCTCATCTTCTGAACTTTGATAAGAAAAACATCCATATCATTGACCGTTGTGCGATCGAGGAAGATCAGACCATCCCCCATAAAATCGAACTGATCGAAGGCTTTCTTCTCGAGTCCATGTGTCTTCTCGGTTGTGATGATTGTCGTGACACGTTCACGTTTCAGAAGCTTTAAGAGATTTCTCAGCATCGAGTTTTCCCTCAGTTTATTCGATGAACCAAAGTCTGTTAAGAGGTTGATCGAGTCTATCACGATTCTTGATGGCTTATAATCTTGCACTACTTCGATCACATCGTTCACCGTGATCATCGATAACCCGTATATCAGAAGCTGCCCTTTCTCTGCGTATTCTCGCAGGTTCCACCCGAAGCGGAGGCAGTGATTTGCAAGTTGCTCAGAATCCTCTTCAAAGGAGAAAAAGATGCCCCGCTCACCATTTTTTATCCCTTCAACGAGAAATTGCATCCCAAAAGTCGTCTTGCCTGTCCCGGGAGTTCCGGTCACGATAACAACAAAATTTTTTGGGATTCCACCCTCTATCATCTGGTCGAGTGTTGGTATGCCTGTGCTCTTGCGCCCGATCTTCTCATAAATTTTTATATCAAGCTGTGCTTTATGTCCCTGATCAAGTCCCTTCAGGGCAGCCTCAAGGACGGCATTTTTCCCACCCCACTGCTCCTCATACTTCTGAAGGATGTGGTATGCCTCTGCATCGATGGTAGTGTGGATTCGCTGTTTGGTCATTTTCCCCTACTTACTGTATATAATTACATTAGTTAATATATTTATCTTTACTTATGCGCTATAGTTTTTAACCTTGATAAATAAATAAGAGATAAGCGGGAATAATATAAGTGGGTGATGAGATCAAAGGGGATAATTCTATGCGTGAAAATAATAATGTGAAAAAGTTCTTCGCCGCGTTTATCCTATTTTTGATGATCTTCACCGTAGCATCTGCCACCGCTTCACCTACTACTGAATGGGAGAAGATGTTTGCCGCACTCTGGAATGGAAGAGGGTATGACGAAGCAAGATCCATAACCGAAGCAAGGGGCGGCGGTTACGTCATCGGTGGATGGACAGACTCGACAAAGGAGAAGACGAAAGATGTATACCTTGTAAAGGTCGATGAGAACGGTGGCAAGTCATGGGAACGTCGGCTTGGTGGGAGCGGCGATGATATCGCAAGCTCGGTGCTTGTGACAAAAGACGGTGGGTACATCATCGCAGGTTCAACATGGTCAATCAATACGATGGAGGATGCGTATGTCATAAAGACCGACTGGGACGGAAACAAACTCTGGGAGCGTGTGATGGGGGGTGAAAACATTGATCGTGCATCTGCTGTTGATATGACCTCAGATGGCGGGTACATCATCGCAGGTTCAACATGGTCTTATGGTGTTAAAGGTTTGAATCCATATATCATCAGGCTCGATCGAGATGGTCTTAAACGCTGGGAGAAGCTGATCGAGGGATTTATCAGCGAAGCGTTTGATGTTCATGAGACCGGGGATGGTAATTTTATCATCGCAGGTTATACCAGGACCGGAGTCTTTGGATACGACCCTGAAGATGCATATCTCATCAAGATTGATGGGTTGGGAAAAGTGATCTGGTCGAGAGAGTACGGTGGAAGCGCCGACGATCGAGCATACTCGGTTGATATGACATCGGATGGTGGATATATCCTTGCAGGATGGACAGAGTCCTATGGTGCAGGAGGAAGAGACATCTACGTCATAAAGACCGATGCAGATGGAGAAAAAGAGTGGGAGAAGTTCTATGGAGGCGCGTATCATGATGAGGCAAGATCTGTACTCTCACTATCAGATGGGGGTTATATCGTGACAGGATTTACCTCATCGAGTGATGAGGAAATTTCAGAAGATCTCATCGTCCTGAAGTTCGATTCAAACGGAGAAAAAGTATGGGAGAAGACTTACGGCGGTATACGTGAGGAGATCGGATACGATGTGATAGAGACCCAAGATCATAGATATGTTATTGCAGGAATGACCCACTCTTATGGTGAGGGCTGGAATGACTGCTACGTGATAAAGCTTGAGCCAGAATCGAGACCATCACCAGCAGCCACATCTACCACAGCCATTGTGCCAGCAGAGGAAAAGGAAAGCGAAACCCCCACAGCGACCGAAGATCCACTTAAAGCAGAACCTGCAGGCTTTGGGGCAACTGCTGCAATTACAGGGATTGGCATGGTTTTACTTCTTGAAGGTTATCGCCGACGTCTTGAAGGTCGCTGAAGATTGAATACACCCGCAAGTGCCAGAAGTCCGATCAGGAGCACGATACCAGGATATGAGATAGCGGGGACCTGGTGAGATATCAGCTCTACGGTGACCTGTGATGTACTCTTGCAATGCTCGACCCCGTCTGAGCTGTTATCATAGACTGTAAGTTTTGCGGTTGTGGTCTGGTTGATCTCTCTTACGACAACCTTGCCTGATAGATTTACACCATCATTAAACTCCCACTCATATCGGGAGATACTTCTGTTTCCGTATGGATCAGCGTGAGATAGGCTTCCATTGAACTCAACTGCTGTAGGTGCTGTGATATAGCTTAAATTTGCCTTTGCCTTCGCTGTAGGACCTCTATCAACATAGATCTGCTTCTGAGCGGAGCCATATTCATCGTTATCCAGCCTGTATCCCGAGATGCTAACGAGGTAATAGCCTCCCTCGCTGT
>JAOQII010000013.1 GCA_026134025.1 Candidatus Syntropharchaeum sp. | reverse complement strand
CAAGCATCCACGCTATGTGGATACCGAAAAGTGCACAGCCTGCGGTAAGTGCGCGGAGGTCTGTCCTGTTGAGGTTTCAGATGAGTTCAATCGAGATCTGAGCATCCGTAAGGCGATTTACATTCCATTTAGATCTGCTGTACCACCTACGTACCTGATCGATTCCGAGAACTGTCTCCATTTCAAAGGTGAGTCATGCCTCAAGTGTGTGGAAGTGTGTGCTGCGTATACTGATGGTGCGATCAACCTGGATGAGAAAGAGGAGGAGGTTAAGTTTGATATCGGGACGATCGTGCTTGCAACCGGGTATGAACCGTTTGATGCGCGAGATAAACCAGAGTTCGGGTATGGTAAGTATGAGAATGTGATAACCGGGCTCGATCTTGAGCGGATGGTTGCAAAGGATGGTCCAACCCAGGGTAAAGTCCTCATCAAAGGAAAAGAGCCGAAGAAGATTGGATTCATCCAGTGTGTCGGATCGAGGGATAAACAGGTGGGTAATGAGTACTGCTCCAGGGTCTGCTGCATGTACACCGCGAAGCAGGCGAGAATCCTCCGTGAGATGTATCCAGATTCGACAATAAAGGTCTTCTACATGGATGTCAGGGCATTTGGAAAGGGATACGAGGAGTTCTGGGAAGATACCCAGCGAAGTGGCGTACTGTATGTGAGGGGAAATCCATCCGAGGTATATGGTAAAGGTGATAGCGTTGTTCTGCGTGGAGAAGATACACTCTTTGGCGAGGCTTACGAGGAGGAGTTTGACCTGATCGTCCTTGCAACAGGGCTTGTTCCAAGATGGGATGCCCGTGACTTTGGAAACCTCCTTAAGGTCTCAAGGAGCGCTGATGGCTTCTATCTTGAGGCGCATCCGAAGCTTCGACCTCTTGATACCGCATCAGATGGAATTTATCTTGCAGGTTGCTGTCAGGGACCAAAGGATATAACAGATACGATCGCACAGGCAGACGGTGCCGCGGTCAAAGCGTGTATACCGCTACTGGTTGAGAAAGTTCCTATCGAGCCTACAACGTCCACGATCGATCCTGAGATATGCTCGGGATGTCGTATCTGTGAAGATCTATGTCCGTACGGCGCGCTGAGTTTCGATCCTGATGCTGGTGTTATGACTTCAAACGAGGCGCTCTGTAAGGGCTGCGGCTCGTGTGGATCGGCCTGTCCATCGAGTGCAATCTCGATGAAACACTTCATGGATAAACAGATATTTGCACAGATCGAGGCGATCACCTCCTAACGGAATGATAGGTCTCATATTTCATGGACCAGAGGTGATCGATTCGGGTGAAGCGAGCGAGGCGCTTGAGATGCTTGCTTCAATCACCCCTAATTTTAAGGCATTCTTAGGTGGGATAAGTGGTAAGACCGCGGTGATCGATGCAGGTCTAACTGACGTGATAGATATAACACAGCAGAAATTACCGAGTGAACTTATCACAGACCTCATAAGGGAGGGGTATGAATTCATATTGCTTTTAAACCACGCAAAATCTAAAACGAGCGGTCTTGCACTCGGAGAGGGGATATTCAGGCGAGTTGTATCCCAGGCCCGAGGTGGCTTCTCATTTGTCCAGATAGATTATAACGGCTTTACTGTGCCATGGAGGATCGAAGATAGAGAGATGGAAAGATACGGTCGGCTTCTCAACCTGTTTGCTTTAAGAGAGATCAAACCACCTGATAGAGAGGAGCGAATAAAGAAAGCTGGAAAGAAAACGTACAGAAACGTTGAGGGTGTAAAAGCGGGTGAGAAGATACTTGTAGATGGTATTGTGATCGGTGTCGCCCGGTGTGAGGACGTTGTAATCATCGAGGAGAATGGAAAGATCGTTGGGCTTGAAGGGGGGAACATAATTGAGGAAAACCTTTTAAAGCTTGATTACGTCACGCTTGAGTCTGCGATGGTCAAGAGCGTGGGGTACTTCAGAGAGCATGCACCTGAGGTTAAAGGTTCTTTTAAAAGAGATGTTTGCGAGAATAAAGTTGCCCTGCTCTTCACCGCAGATAGGGTCTTTGAGGTGCTTGAGCGGGTCTCAGGGGTTGTTACGATCGGGGACGATACAACAGCAATCGTGGCTGATATTGCTAATCGATTCGATGTGCCGGTTCTTGGAATTACAGATGGGGATCTTGATGGCTTAATCCCAGAGATTGGATCTGGGGAGAAGTTTGAATTTGAAAGAATCGCACCCAAGGGTTCGCTTATATTCCGTGTCAGGCCTGAATTCGATGATGAGATCGGATACAGGATAAAAGATGAGATATTTGGAGGAAGAGATGAGATTGAGATCGATTTTAAGGTGTTGTGTGAGCGAGTGCTTGAGATTGTGGGGGAGGATGATGTGATGTGGGTCACGTCTTTGAGTGTATGACGTGAAAGAGGATATATACGATAAGCGATTATGATTAACAGGTAGGTTCTATGTTCAAGTCAGAAGAAGCTGAGAAGAAGTGGCTTGCCAATGTCCAGTTTCACGGTGCATTCAAGGATTTCTTTGGTAGTAACTTTGTCCTCTTCAAAAATGGTAAAGAGTGTGAGTTTGAGTTCAACAGGTTTGCAACATGGTTCATAGAGCAGTGCTTCCCGGAGGGAGATATGGATGAGGAAGAACTACTCGAGATCTTGCGGATATCGGATGAACTCTTTAACGAGGAGCGTGAGATCGGAATTGAGGTTGATGAGTTTGAAGGGATGTTTATCGGAATCGAGTATGGTAAGTTCAAGAAAGTCTTCTATACAGGCGTTCTCGATGAGGAAACAAAGAAACTTATACAGATCTACCTTGCAGACGTGCACGTCCCGGACTACATCATCTACAAGAACATAATGCAGAACCCTGATATCGCCACAAAGATATTCAAAGAGATCCTGGAAGAGGAGCCACTGGATCTCAACGTTCACTACTTTCTCGTTGAACTTCTGAGGCAGACAGAAAAGTTTGAGGAAGCGAGGCACGAGTACCAGCGACTTCTTGAACTTATTCCAGAGGATTCTCTAACGCTTCACAACTATGCAATCCTCCTGACAGATATGGGGGAGTTTGAGGAGGCTGAACGCATCTTTAAAAAGGCGATACAGCTTGAACCCGATGATATCGTTTTTAGATTAAGTTACGGAGATTTTCTGAAAGCTTTAAACCGGGATATAGAAGCTGAAAAGGAGTATGAGACTGCAAAATGGCTGAAAGGAGAGGATATTTGATGTTAGCAGAGTTGTTCATCCTTTTTGTATTGATTGTAATGGTGATCGTGGTCTACCATGTATTCAAGGCACTCAAACAGATCGTGGTTAATTCAATACTCGGTCTGCTTGTTCTCGCACTTGCCAACCTCCTCTTTGGATTGGGGATCGCATACACCTGGATCGTCATCCTGATATGCGCTATAGGTGGCATAATCGGTGCTGTACTTGTAATCATTTTACATCAGGTTTTTGGGATGTTTTAGGTACGATACAGGTCAAATTCTTCCATCCCACGCCTGACATTTCCAAGAAGCTTTGACGCGATCCGCTGGCTCTTCCATGATCCGAGTCCACAGTCAGGACCCGCGTATTTTATCAGGTCCCCAAAGATCTCGTACGCGTTCTTCAGGTTTTCAAAAACGATTTGAGGGGATATCAGATCATCCACGAGCTTCTCAAGATCACGCTCATCCTGGAAGACGTTTGTATCATGCGCTTCATTGAACTCAGCCCCCATCCTGAAGAGGTCTGTCCTTGCAACCCCCACACGCAGGAACTTTCCGTAGCGCTTCAGAAGATCTGGATCTATCAGCTTGAGATATTCCGGGTTTGCAGCAGACTCAATCCCGATGATATTGATGTTATCGACCTTGCAGATTGTATCATAGAGGATCGGAGTATGGAGGTGAATCTGAACATCGATCCCTGCCCTGTTTGCATATTCTGCTGCGGTATTAAGGGCATCTACCATCTCATCAGCAAACGGAACAATCCCGAGGCTTGGCTCATCGAGGCTCACCGTTCTGACATCAAAATATGGCGAAAATTCAACAGCACGCTTTATGAACCGATCTATCGATCTTGAGAGGTTTTCAAGAAGATCCTCATATATCCGATCCCCGAACTTGAAGCGGTAAAGCTCAGCAGGTCCTGTAACGCACACTCGCACCTTAAGCCGTTCACCCGTCTTATCCATATAATTGCTTGCAAAAGGCTCAAGGATCTCAAGTTCCTCTATCCGCGCCTCATCCTCTCTGATCAGAAAAGGCTCTTCACAGCGCTTTGAGTCCATTATCGGCTTTAAAAATTGATCGATCATCGATAGAAACTGCGGATAGTTTGCGATCTCAACCCCTGAATTGAGTTTCAGCTGCATCGTATCCTCGATGATCGTCACGGCTTCTGATTTTCTCTTCGCGATCAACCGTTCCATTTTTGCCTTTTTCATCCCATCCGGGAGTGGAAAACTCCCGATATCATCAAACAAGATCGTTTTCAAGGTGTTCCTCCTCCATATAGTAATTCTTTATCGAATTCGATAGCCAGACGCCAACGATAGAAATTAACACAGCCCCCATTATCGAGAAGACAAGCATCCGAACCCCAGCTGTAGAGTTTCCTTCCAGAATTAGCTTGACAGACTCGCTACCACCCCATACCATAAGTCCAAATGCGATGATGATGAGCGGAGACGCCCAGTATTTCCAGTACGCATCCTGATCGAGGTACATATTTATCATCCGTCCACACCACGAGAAGAGTCCTGCCCCTGCGTACCACCAGACCGATTCATTGAGAAAGACCATGAAGAGAAGAAGATAACCTGGAAGCTCTGAGAAGTTCACAACGTAGTATTCCCATGTCCCTATAGCGCCCTGAACTGTTCCGACTAAGCTTACGATGATCGCAGCGACATACGTCACAAATGTGATTGTCCCACCATAGAAAGACTCCTTTACGCCAACAAAAAAGTTCTGGAGAATATCTCCAAGCCCAAACCCAATAAACAGGAGGTAAACCCCGATGAATGCAAATATAGAGACGATAGCCCATTCCGAATGTCCAAAGATACTCGAGATTGCATAGATCAGGCAAACAAGCCCTGTTGGGATGAATATCAATCTTGAGAAGCGTGGATCAAGTAGCGTCTGCTTTATCAGGTAAAATGTGCTCTCGAGACGTTCACTCTGCCGTACAACAACCCTCTGGATTGAGTCTATCACGATCCGCGACTCGATCACAGGGAGAATGTACTCATCATCCGCCCCATCGGTTACGACGATCGCACGTCCAGCTTCAAGTTCATCGAGGACGCGGTCGAGCTCCGCTGAGATGATCATATCTGATGCCACGCCAACCTCTTCTGATCCGCTGAGTGTTACGATCTCAACATCCCTCCCCTCCCTGATCAATCGGTCGTAAAGCCTGATCCCACCGAGGATACAGTTCATATCAGATTCCTCGGGATCGGTGATGCCAAGCTCAATCGCAGCCTCAAGGTTTGCATCTCTACCCACGATTGGCGTTTTAATTCCTGTCTTTCGCCCTATGTCATCATCACGGTCGATGCAGATTATGATTATTTTCTCATTTGCCTTCATTTTTTACCTCTCTCTTGGGATAGCCTACAGGCATTATGTAGAGTGGACTGTGCATATCTGGTAGATTCAAGCATTTTGAAACCTCATAATCATCAAATGATCCCACAGCAACAGTCTCAAGACCGAGAGGTAGTACCTGAAGGTGTATATTCTCACTGACGTGCCCCACCTCAAAGTGGACGTATCGCACACCCCGATCACTGTATTTTTTTGTTGTTCGCTCATACGCTGCTGTTATAACAATTGAAGCTGGCGCCACCGCGATAAACGCCTGTTTCAGTGAAGCTTCTACGAGATCTCGCCTCACATCCCCTTCAAGAACGAGTTCAAGTCTGTGGCTCGCGGGTATGTATCTGTAAACCCCTGCATCGAGATCTCGAACACCTTTTTCGCCTGCAACCAGGTACAAAAATATTGGATGCGTCTTTCCAGCAGAGGGGGCAGTTCTGAAGCGTTCATCATCACCTCTAAACCCATTTGCTGCCCAGAGAAGCTGTGAAACCCCATCAAGATCGATAGGATCAGGAATAAAATGCCTGCAGGACCTTCTTTTAAGTAGTGCCTCCTCTACAGAGAGATCGCCCTTTTTATCAAACCCTGGAAGCTCTATCTCCATCGATAACCCCACTAAATTCCCCAATAAGATCTCTGGAAGTTTTTAACCCTTGATATTACATCAGAAACATCTCGTTCCTTACGATCATATGTAGCCTGCCCCAGATCAAGATCCAAACCTGCAAGTGAGTTGAATATCGCAAGAACCGACTCAGAAAGTCCTGTAAGGTCATATCCACCTTCAAGTGTGACTGCTACTTTACTCGTAAGCTCCCGCGCGATATCTGTAAACGTACCAAAACAGCCTGACGTGACCTTCATACCAGCCAGCGGATCCCTTTCATGGACGTCCGATCCAGAAGAGATCAATATGAACTCCGGGCTAAATTCGGATGCGATCGGTACAAGCACCTCCCTCATCACTTCCAGATACCCTTTATCTCCAACTCCCGGGGGTAACGGGACGTTCACTGTAAAGCCCTCCCCCTCACCAGATCCCCCATCTTCGATCCTGCCTGTTCCTGGATAGTGTGGATACTGGTGCGTTGAGAAGTAGAGAACAGACGGATCCTCATAGAAAGACCACTGGGTCCCGTTTCCATGATGTACATCCCAATCGATTATGAGCACCCTCTCAATGCCATGAACCAACTTCAGATGCCTGGCTGCGATCGCTACATTGTTGAAGAGGCAGAACCCCATGCCCCTCGCACGCTCTGCATGATGCCCAGGGGGCCTCACAAGTGCAAATGCATTTCTGAGCTTCCCGTTCATTATTTGATCCACCGCACTGATAAGCCCGCCTGCTGCAAATAGGGCTGCCTCAAAAGAGTCTTTTGATACGGGTGTATCGAGGTCGAGGGCACCTTCCCGCTCACAGACTTTTTGCACATGCTCGATATATGCGTGGTCATGATTTTGCTCGATCTCCCTGATCAATGCCTTCTTGGCTTCTACCTTTACAAGCCGATCGAGCACACCCTTCTCGGTTAAAAGATTCATTATCGCAGTTAATCTCTCGCTTCGCTCTGGGTGTGTACCGGTATCATGCTTCAGATAAATAGGATGAAATACGTATCCAGTCGACATCCTTATCTATAATTCAGTCACTTATTATTTAACATTATTCACCTGAGGTTGAGGCGCGATGTTAAGGGTCAAGGATTACATGAGCGAGCACACGATCTCCTTCCCACCTGATAAAAGCGTTGGTAAGGTTGTGGAGGTCATGAAAGCGTTAAAACATGATGGACTACCTGTGATCACTGAATGTGATGGTGAGAAACATCTCATCGGTATCGTAACGTTCATGGATCTTGTGGGGGCAGATCCAAATGAATCGATCGAGAATGTGATGACGAGAAATGTCTTGAGTGTCTCACCAGCTGAGAGCATCGTATCTGTCGCAGGTTTGATGGCGTACAACCACATCCACCACATGCCAGTCATCGATCATGGAAAGTTCGTCGGTTTTCTCACAACGAGCGATATAGTCCGTGCATGTATCGAGAATATGATATCCGAGAACGTGGAGCGGATCATGGAGATCTTCAGGAGCCTGGATCGAGAGGTCAGTGTAAAATCCGGACGAACAAATGTTGAAGGGCTTATCCCAACCCAGAAACATCTCGATTCAAATGAACTTCAGCTGAGAAGGAACGAGTTCAACAAAGGGATCATATATCCGATCATAATCACGAAGAAGAATGGCAAGACGTATATAATCGACGGACACCACAGGACGTATGTGGCTTATGAACGAGGAATCAAAGAAATTCCAGTCTTCTACATCGAAGGTGATCTTGGTATAACAGAGACCGGCGATCAACTTGGGCTCACAATAGACGAGCTTGAGATTATTGATCTATAGTCTCCTTTTATGATATTCCCAGACTATTTCTGAAACAGGGATATTAGAGGAGAAGATAACTTCAGCACGCACGTATCGAACAGGGTGAAAAAAGAGGACGAGCAGCTCGGGATATATCTCGTTTACCTCCCACCATACTCGCCTGACCTCAATCCGATCGAGTTTGTATGGAAGAGCATTAAAAAAATTCAGCAGGCTTGAGAGAGTTTATCATTTGCTGAGTCGTTGATTTAGTTTTGCTGGGGAGTATAAATATTTATTTAAAATTATTTTTTTAAATATCATTTATTATAACTTCAATTACCATCAAATTTTATATACCATCCAGTACAAATAAATCAATGTGAACGAAAAAAACGGTATAACTGCAATAACCGCTGTAGCACTCGCACTCGGAATCTTATTTATCACTGGACTGCCCGTGGCTATGGCACAGGAGGGTCTTCATACAAACATTGGACACGCTGGATCTGCACTTTTCCACTTTATCGTGGCACAGATCGCTGTAGCACTACTTTATATTACGTACAAATCGATGAAAGAAACGGGGCAGGTCCAGACGTTCGCCTTTTTTATGGCAGGAGCTGGGCTTCTTGCGATTCTATCACTCCTGAAGATGTCTATACATATCAGTGGCTTTCTGTACCGCACGTTCAGTCCAAATATACACGATATTGACATATTCGTCACATTGATCGCATACATCCTGATGACGTTAACTTTCTACAAATGGAGTGAGCTCTTAAAGTGATGAAAAGGTGGGCTTGAACGAGATGAGAGATCTGACAAAAGAGAATGAGGGACAAGATTTTGGTGACCGATTGGAACATTTTTTACGTCATGAAGATACTTCCTTCGATATTTTTAAAGTAAAGAAAGAGGATAGGATCACCGCAGATAAGCTAACCCATGAACTTGTAGCAGATCTGAATCTTGAAAATTCGAAGGATAAGGATGGGATACAGGCACTCCAGTTTGGAGATTTTGATGTGAGAATGCAGATTGTGGATGATGCAGTCGAGGTGGGTGCGCCAATCGTATGCAGGATCTTTATCGAATCTGAGATCTTCAAGGTCGTTGATATACATATTGAGGTGAGGGTGAATGGTACGCTCGTTGATTCTTTCGATCAGGAACGGGTAAAGTGTGATACCGAACACAAGATAGCGATCAGAGGATCGACGCATGCAGGTGAAGGTGAGATTCTACTTATAACATCGCCTCCGGGTTCCAGGTCGGGATCAAAGTGGAGAGAGAAGTTGCTCGTGAAAGCGGTTGAGCGTGCTGATGAAAGGAATCCTGATATTTCTGTCCTCGATGAAAAGCTTCCTGATGGACTGAATGAGGAAGATGTCCGGGAAATGAGAGAGATAAAGGAGATAGCAGATGAGTGGCAGCAATGGAAAAATACAATGACAGGGTGTAATGACGAGATGGGTGAAAATCTTAAGATGGCTACGCTTAAAGAAAATCGAAGATACGTTGAGCCGTGTTCTGCCATTCTTGAGGCTGATATTTACCAGGATGTTCTCAAGATCGCTGATAAATACATGGAAAAGGCAGAAAAGTTCGTTTCTCGGCAGGTGAAAGATCAAATCGGAGCGACACCTGATACCCTCGCCCTCGATAATGTAAAAGATCTTGCCGAGTGCATGGGGCGATCTGCAAGTCTACTGATAGGAAAAGAGAAAGCGATGAAGATGAAGGAGGATATCCTGAACCTGCGATCGCTGTATCTCTTCGCATCGAATGCCTCATCTGACGAAGGGAAGATTTTATAACAGACCGTAGCATGGCATTCTTGTGGTGGATTGATATGAGTGATAAGCTTATGCAGGTTGACAAATGCGTGACATGCAGTGTAAAGCTCGTTGAGCGTGGTTTTGTGAGGTTTCCCTGCCCCAACTGTGGCGAGGGAATCGGGAGATGTGTTTCATGCAGGAACCAGGGTAATGCGTATGTATGTCCGTCCTGTGGTTTTGGAGGTCCTTAGATGGGGGAAGTCGCAGCGCATATCAAGGTCATGCCCGAGGGTGTTGAGACCGATCTTGCACGTCTGAGGGAGAAGCTTGAAGCAGTACTACCTGAAGGTGTCAGACTGCACGGGTTCAAGGAAGAACCGATCGCATTCGGGCTTAAAGCGCTCATGGTCACGGTGATCCTTGCTGATATGGAAGGTGGAACTGAACGAATTGAGGGCGCTTTTGCAGATGTTGAAGGTGTTGAGAGCGTTCAGGTAACTGAAGTAGGTTTAATTTGATACTTACCTACACATTACTCCTTCTCTTTTTATCAGGCTATTACTGCCCCTGATATATCTATAGTCCTTTCTAACCAAGTTTTTATTTTATTTGAGCCTTCAGAGCCAGTATCTATAACGCTTTCTAACTTTTTTTCAAGCTGAGAAACACATTCTGGTGGCTTTTTCCACAATAGACCCCCTTCACAATAATACTCCAGCCGCACCTATCGATCTCATCGTATCATATCGTCTTCCTGTGTATCTTCTTTTAGAGCGAGGGATGCATTTCCTGACCAGAGGCTCAAGAATCCCTGTTTCAGAAATAGTCTGGGAATATTATGAGCATGGATAATTACGCAAGAGGTCTATTGTTATTCGATAAACGGATGAAGACATTTATCCGTTACACTCAAATCTTTCATTTTTTTCTCACCCCTTTAATCGTTCCTGAAACCCCCAAAACCCTCATAGCTGATGGATGGCCTTTGATATCACTCACCGTAGCGATAACTGCCCTGACAGATTCCACTTTATCACGGTTACACCTGATGATTCCTGTCTTTGAGGATTCATCGAAATCTATGAGTTGCATGTTTATGAGGCTTATTCCATGGTCACCAAAGAGTGATCTTCCTGCGTGAAAGATCGCATCTATTACATCATTTCGCGTGATCAGCACAGCAGATTCAATTTTGAACCTCAGATACCGCTTTTTAACCCTGATTGATGATGGTAACGTCTTCAATTGCTCTCCTCCTCTTAAACTTCTCGTCAAGCGTAAAACTCAAAGCAGCTTTTGCCTCATGATCGCTCATACCAATGAGCTTTGAAAGTGCGATAACCTCGCGGGGCGCCCTTAAATCATAGATGGAGGATATTCCACCCGTCAGAACGGTCTGAACTCCGTACTTTCTCGCAAGCTTGAGGTTTTCTCGCAGCTTAAAGAGCGATCTTGATCGGAATTTGCCTTCCCTATGAATCAGATCAAAGAGGTTGAACTCGATGGCGATCTTTTTTTGTGCTGCAAGCTTCATCATGATATGATTCATTCGCCCGGGATGCGAGAGCAGTTCGACATTTTTATTATCTAAAGCGGCTCGATCTATCGTTTCATTCCCACCATGAACCGCAAGAAGATCCACCCTGGAACGAAATTTACCCACAAGCTTTGTAAGCTCACCAACCGATTCAGCTCTTATCTCAACACCCCAAAAGAGTCTGAAACCCTCTGGAAGATCAATATCAGGAGATGGAAACCATTTATCTGAGTGATTCAGGATCACGCACCCACTGTACCCATATTTATCAAGCTGCTCCACCATCCACTCAAGTTCAACCGCTCCATCGGGCTTTACATGAACATTGGGATCGATATATGTCCTTTTCATCTTTTCACCTGAATGTTTTAGGTGTCATTGAACCTCATCGAAGATTACCTTGTCGATATGCCTTTTACAAAAGTTCGCAAGCGAAGGAACTTGTCGTATCAGAGATCCTGACAACACAGTCCTCAAGCGTCATCGACCCCATGCTCATACCTCTCGATGATAAAATGTGCACAGCGGTCATAATTTATAGCGTTTAACATTTTAAGACCGCCTCTAACAGATACCCCTTCGGGGTGATTCATGAGAAGTTCAGGTTGCAGAGGAAGGAACTTTGTGGGGTGAGAAACCTGGGTGAAGCAGGCTTTTTTTATTCGACTGAAGTGTAAGCTGGAAACATGACCAAGCCCTCTCTCTCAGTTCCTTTCTCCGTGAATACCTGAATCCGCTCTGAAAGCTTTTTACAGAAGCCACAGCGCTCACACATCCCATCACAATGCTTCCACACATCGATCGCATGATCAAGCTCCCTGTTTGAGAGGTAATAGGCATGTTTTATCTCACGATAGAAGTCGATTATCTCAAAGATATTCCCGTCGTACCTTCGTGAACTGTAAGCATCCAGACACTCAAGAATCCAGTTTATCGGGTGCATCCTGCCGCAGAGCTTGAAAATATCGATCCCTACCGCCTCGTACTCACCGAGATCCTCTGGGCGGATCCAGTCACTCTTTATCATGAGCTCAGTATCGTGAATCCGCATCGTTGTACATTTATGGTGGTAGTACTCCTGTGCCTTCACCTGGTCTGGACCATTCGTGTGAGATATGAGGTTAAACTGCGAATATCGTAGAGGACACCCAATTAAACATCCCTGATTTAAGAGTATCTTGAGCTTGCAGGATACAGCATCCCTAATCATTTCAAGCACGTGAAAATTTCGATTTATGTTGGGGTCTATAGCGATTGTATCAGTCCCGATCTCTTCAAAAAATCGTGCTCTTTCGGCTGAATCGACAAAAGCGAGGCATGAAGCCGTGATATCCATATCAAATTCCCTGTCGCATAGTTTGATAAGATATGGCTCTGCGACCGTGATCCCATCAACCTTTGCATCCTCAAGCTGTGCAAAATAGTTGTGATAGCGTTTTTCTCCTTCTCTGGTGAGATGATTCCCTGAAAGGCATGGGCTGTTAAGAACGATATTAAGTTTTACACCGTACCGATGTGCGAGTGATGCCTGCTCGCGTATATTCTCAAAGTCCTGTACAACACCGAGTGCAACACGCCCAGTCCCGATATAGTCTGGAAGCCCCTCCCTGTAGACTTCGTAAACACCTTTCTTGCAGATCTCACGCAACGCTTCGATGTGTCCAGGGTGCGGTACTGAGAAGTCCATCAACGTAATCTAGCCACCCTTACTATAAAAAATTTAACCCCCTCCCATATTCACCACTCAAGCAGAGCCTCTACAATTCCTCTTTCGACCTGTACCCTCTGTACAACCATCTCCAGTAAAAGTACATCCAAAGATACGACCTTTTCAACTAAAACACTTAGTATAAACTCCTTACTGGCTTATAACTCTCCCAGTTCTCAATCCCTGTCCTGAAACGCTTCACCAGATCATTAAAAAATGCTTTTTCCTTGTTTACATCCCTTTTATCAAATATTGAGAGAGAATAACTGAGTTTACCAGGAAGCTTACCCATATCGAAGTCTTTCTTTGGAAATATCAATGGAACTATGTTAAATTTCATTATTCCATTGAAATAGTTATCGTATGAGTAGTATCCCTTATCAAAGATGACTGTGTCCTCTTTTCGGAGTGATCGTTTTCGTTTGAGTTCATTAAGTATTTCTTCATAGATTTTAGAGTCACTGGGAGATCCCTGGTGGATTAAAAACGCCAAGGGCTTCATAGATGGGTATTCGATCGCAAGTGTCAGTTTGAATCCGATGTAGTATCCATGGGTACTGGAAAACGCCCATTTGAACTCTTTTGCCTCCAGATCCTTCTTAGAAATCTTCTTTCTTATCCAGTTCAGATCCAGGACTATGCTTGTCGAATCTATCAATATTTTGGTTCTTCTTCTGGTTCTTTTGCTACATATACTGTTTAATACGCCAGAAACAAGATTGATGAACCGTTTTTCATCGAACCCACTCAGAAATCGGTAGATATAATCAACATCAGGAACATCTTCCACCTTTGCAAAGATTCCAAGCTCTTTTCGATTTTTCATCTCTTTCACGACATAAGAGATATCTAATGAGAAAAACATAGCGATAAGTACGATCCTGAGAACCATACCCGCTTTATTCACGGGCTTTATGCCCATCTTCGCCATCACCTGCTTGACTCTCCTTGAACTGATGATTTCCATTATATTTCCAAGTAAATTCCATTTGGGATCTCTTTCATCTATCAACAATGGTAAATCCATTAAATCACCATAATAAAGATTTTAGGCTGTAATATATAGATTTTACTGTTTTATCTGGTATTTAATTTGATTTTAGATAATATTAAAGTGTATTTTTACAATGGAAGATACTGTAGTTGGTAAATAGATAAAAGAATGGGTTAGAAGATGTGGTTTATGTTGAGGTGGGGGAGGGGGTTAAAGTGTGTGTACTGTGGAAAAAACTCAAAAAGAGGGCATAAATATTGTTCATCTGCGTGCGGTAACCTGGATCAAACGAGAACGTTTCTCGATGATTTACCCAGAACATACAAAGCAGAGGACGGACATCTTTTGAGGTCTTCTCATGAAGTACAGATCGATGACTGGCTCTATCATAACGGAATCGATCATCAGGTAGAAATTAAGGTCCCGATAGATAAACCGATGTGGTGCGACTGGTTTTTACCGAAGAAAAAGATATACGTCGAGTACTGGGGTTTTATGCATGATAAGGACTACCGAGAATCCAGGAAAGTGAAAGAGAAACTCTACAAGAAGGCAAACTTGAAGTTGATAAGCATAGAACCAGAGGATATGAAAAACTTGAATGAGATACTCAGGATGAAATTTAAAGTGAAATGATCAAGATCATAGATATTGCAGTCTTGAGTGGCAAGAAAACATTTTTATCCACACTCCATCTCAATATAACATGAACCTCGATGAAGATCTAAGCGATGCACTCAAACTCAAAGTTCAAGAGGAATTTGTTGAGAGGATCAAGAACTTGGTTCACAAGAAGGGAGTATGAGGTTGTGGGATTGGAAGTTGAGAGGTAGATTACGATAGCTGGGTGATATCATAGAATATTTGACGCGTTTATCTAAAACTAATTAACATACAATTTCCATTTTTATTTAGTAAATCAGCAAAGTATATTTATTGAGATCACCAAATTATACAGGGGTATTGGTGAGACAATGGAAAAAGATCGTGAAAGTTCTGGCCAGATCAGCATCGACTTTCTCATTGGGATATCGCTATTCCTGCTGACGCTCGTATTTCTTGTACAGTTCATACCGACGGTCTTTGTATCTTTCGGATCAGAATCGATCGACCTCAGTTCGGTTGCATACAGAACATCCGTAATTCTTGTGGAAGATCCCGGGTGCTGGAACAACTCTGCGACCTTGAGAACTGAATCTGACTGGGAGAACCATGTAGATCGCACGACAAGAGTTGGACTTGCAATCGATAAGGATCATCCAAATATCTTAAATTTATCGAAGATTGAGGCGTTTTCAAATACCACAGCCCTGAATGACTCGATGCTGATCAACTGCACCACACTCTATCGGATAATTGGTGGAAACAGGATCACGTATAACTTCAATATCACGATAGCATATCTAAACGGCACAGTGATTGTAGCACGCGGTGATAAACTACCTCAAAGTGGGGACGCTGCAAGGATCGAGCGGCTCGTTCTGGTCAAACAGAATTATCCGTTTAGAGGGTATGATGCAGATACATTATCGGGAAATACGACGAGATCCTCGGCACTCTTCAATGTAACAAGCACCTATGCCCTGAATAACACACTCTACTTCAATCTCACAAACTTCAATATAACAGGCACAGATCCACGATACAACGCAACCTATATTGGAAATTCCACTTCAGGTAACTCTGTTTCTGGAAACTGGACCCACCTTGACCATCCTGATAATGGCACGGCAAACCTGACAAGTTACACAGACTGCGCCAATAGCACAGATTGCTTCACACAGTTTACAACCAGCAGCGTGCCGATAAACACCACCGTAAATATCACAGATCGAACGGATGAGCTTCTTGTTACAATCAACAACACTTCATGGTCTGAGCTGTTTGTCAATACCAGCATCGATAGTGAGGTATATGTTGAAATCGAATTTATAAACATCTCAATTGCATCTTCTGGAAATAATCCATATCCTGGAAGTTACACAAGTTCATATTATCGATTAATTCCCGCACGGGTCGTTGTGGAGGTGTGGTGATGCTAAAAGACGATTTTGCTCAGCTCCATACGATTGAAGGGCTTGCAGCAGCAGGAATCATGATCGCAACCCTCTTTGCGGTGATGGAGGGGGCAGTGATCATAACACCACAGACAGGGCTTGCACTTGATGCAAACCTGAAGCAGATCGGGGATGATGCGCTCACCGTACTTGATGCCTATGACCCAATAGATCAGATCCCGCTGAAACAATATGTTGCATCATGGAATAACACGACAGCTGGTATCGAATCGACGAACACAACACGCTTTGGAGGAAGTGCAGGCTACGGACTCAATAAAAGCCTCAACTGTCTGCTGCCAAACGATACACTCTTCGACGTCGACTTTATCTATGTGAACCAATCCAACCAGTCAGATATTACCGTTTGCAGGGTTATAGATAACGGGGAGCCTGGAACCGATGCAGTAGTCTCACGACGCCTCGTCACGCTCTTTGCAAACGAGTCTGATTATACGCTATCGCCCTACTGGAACTCAACTGTATCTGTAAATGATCCACAGGTTGTGGAGGTGAGGCTGACGCTATGGCAGGTATAAAATCTTTACTTCGGTCAGATGATGGACAGTGGATCATCATCTCAGGCCTGATCGTTGCAATCGGGCTTATCATCCTATCCGTTCTCCTGAATCAGGCGATGATAAGTGGAGGAAAAGCATCTGAGGCTGTACTCGACTTTCCAAAAAGTGATATAAGAGAGTTCAGATGGGAGATATATCGGTGGACAAACCAGAATGTGACAAAGATGAATGAGGTCGCACAGATCAGAAACCTTACAAATCAGACCAGACTCCTCTATGGTGCAAGGGGAATATCCGTGAACTTCTCGGTGATAGAGATAAATGCAACCAACCAGACTGCAAATGTTACGATCTTCATAACCGATGGCACGACCACGTGCAACTACAGACACGAGTTTATCCAGTGTGATGAGATGGGGGAGGGATGAGATGAAGCAAAAAAGCGGGATTATCAACGATGAAGAAGCGGTCTCAACCACGTTGGGGTATCTCTTTATGAGTGGGATAGCGATGATCTTTCTTGCAATCGTAATGGTGAGTTGCGTAAATATGTTTGTGGATAACCCTGCGAGGGTTGTTATGCGAACCGGGTTTACAGACGTCGGAAATGAGATCAGCACAAAAATAGTTGATATTTACATCATCTGTCCTGACAATGGAACGCTCACAACAGACCTCACAATGCCAGCAGAGATTGGGGGTGAGCAGTATGAGGTAAATGCAGCCATCGGGAGTGGACAGGATCAGATGATCGAAGTTGCAAGCGATGACGGTAAGGTTACAATGAGAATGACGATAAACGGGATCGCTGAGAGTGTTTCTGTGACCGGAAGTGCGATGAGCGGTGAGTGGGAACATCAGATTTATTACAATTCATCTTGAATGGGGGTTTTAAATGCGGAAGAAACAAATGATACTGGATGAGGATGCAGTTTCAGAGGCGCTTGGTTTCATACTTGTCTTTGCGATCATAACACTTTCGATCGGGATCATCTACGTTGTCGGATACCCTGCGATACAGGATTCGAAGGATCGTGCGCAGATGAGAAATATGGAGAAGAACTTCATTGTGCTCCAGAGCAGTATCGATACCGTGGCTCTCGGGCAGTCGCCTGTGAAGACGATACGGATGGGACTTGGTGGTGGGACGATCACCGTGGATGGATCGGGGGGCGCTCTCTCGGTCACAGCCCCGAATATCAGCTACAATGGGAATGTGGGAAACATTACATACGAGATGGATGGGCGCCAGATCATCTATGAGAATGGCGGCATCTGGTCCAGATACCCATCTGGTGGTTCTGTTGAAATTTCAAGCCCGAAGATCAGCCTGAGGAAGGATTCCAGTGACTTGAGGTATCTCACGGTCTCAATCATCGAGATAAACAGCTCGATCTCATCTGCAGGTGGGGATGGAATAATAACATTCACAATTGAAAGCGCGGATCAGACCACATCAGCACCTCAGATCGAAAGTACAGCAGGCACAGCATGGATAAATATAACGACCAGCACGCCAGATGCATGGGCGCGGTACTTCAGAGATCTGAATGATACAGCAGGCGGTGGTGTGAGTGTGACCTCGGGCACGATGACGTGTAACGCCAGCATTCAGTATGACCGTTTCGTGATGAACAATCACAGCGTGGATGTCAGGGTATAGTTACTAACTTGAAGTAATAGTTACTACCTTAAATTTAGAATATATTTTTTAGGTATTAACTAATACTTTTTAGTATATACAATCTTTTAATGTCTTTCTTAAGAACTATTAGATTTTTAATAATTTAAAAATATATAAATTTTTAGGGGTTATTTTGCTATTTAAAGGAAGCACGACCGATATTCTTAAATAGGATGGTAGACACATCTATACTTGCCCTATTGTACATGCAATGTGCAATAGCAAAAGGTTTTGGGTGCACATAATGTCCAGTCCTGCTAATACCCCTCACAAGTCTTTGGACATAAACTGTTTTCGAGCATCCAGAACCTTTCCCCCCTTTAACATCTTAACAAAATGATAATGGATCTTTGACACACTCTTACTCGTCATTCTCGCTTTTCTTCACCATCTCTAACGCATCACGAAGTGAGATCTTACCCTGGTAGAGTGCGCTCCCAAGTATCGCACCTGCTGCCCCAACTTTTCGTATAAGTTCGATATCCTCAAAGCTCGTAACCCCACCTGCAACAACAACAGGGATATTGACACTCGATACAAGATCTGCAATGGGGTCAAGTACGATTCCCTGCATAAGTCCTTCAACATCAATATTGGTGAAAAGTATCCATCCTGCACCGACCGTCTCAAAAAACTGAGCAAGCTCGGCTGGAGATTCCCCAGCACCTTTCTGCCACCCCTCGATCTGGACCTCACCAGATCTCGCATCAAGGGCGACCATAACCCGTTCAGGGGCATATTTGTAGACGAGCGTCTCAACAAGTACGGGGTTTGATAGCGCAGCAGTCCCAAGTATGATGCGATCAGTTCCAGCTTCAAGAAGTTCTGCCGCATACTCAATCGTTCGTATCCCGCCTCCAACCTGTGTCCTGACATCCTCTCGCTTTGCAAGCTTTATGATCTCATATATCAGCGTTTGGTTTCCACGATCACCAAATGCACCATCAAGATCGATTATATGAAGCGTCTTTGCTCCCTCATCGATCCATCTCGCGGCAACCTCGAGCGGATCATCGAGCGAGACGAGTTCGCGCTCCCTCACACCCTGAACAAGCTGTACGCACTTCCCGCCCTTGAGGTCGACGGCCGGTATCACCTCAAATCTCATCAGAGATTGTTGGCACTATAAGTATAAATTTATATAGGCTCAGGCCCCATCATTCAGGTGATGAAGGTGCTTATCTATCCCCCAAACAGTTTGATTCTTGCAGATCTTGTCGAAAGAAGAGGTCACGAAGCAATTGTATTGATGAAGGAAGTTGCAAAGAAGGTTCGAGATCCAGAACTCGATTCTCCACCGATGAACATAACAGAGGAAGATCTGAAGCGATCGTTGAAGTATCTCTCAGTAGAAGAACCTTCTGGCGTAAGGGGACGTGTTGGATTGATGATTCCACTTCTCGATGATGCAGAGGCCGCTATCATTGTTGAAGATCCTGATCCGAGTTTCGGCTGCATGGCATGTGATGTCGCCAACGACTACATCGAGTACATGATCCGCTCAAAAGGTATTCCTACGCTCATCGTCCCGTATCCTTACACTGAGGACGCAGCAAAGGTAATGGTTCAAAATGTTACCGATTTTTTGAGATCATTGAGATCATAGAGGTGACGTGAATGGAAGATAAAACCAGGATAGCTCAAATCTCATGTGGAACAGAGTACAGCGGGGTTCAGGCAAAACTCAACGAGGTCGCCGATAGATCCGGCATCAAGCTAATTTATCCTGAGGTTGAGCTCGAGGATGTGGCAGATGCTGTGAGTGAGTTTGGTTACCTGGCGAAAAGCCCAGGGTTGAACCTCATGATCGCCCGCGCAAAGTCGGTAGTTGAGGATCCAAGCGTTACAGACGGCATATTTCTCTTAACATGTTTCAAGTGTGCAGAGGGTTCGATCGTCAAGAACGAGGTCAGAAAATATCTCCAGCAGAAAACGGACCTCCCTGTTGTGACATACTCCACTGTAGATCAGGTGAAGGAAGGGGGGCTCATGATTCGCTTCGAGGCGTTAAAGACCTTGGTTACAAGAAAGACACTCCTCATGCGTACCCGCCAGGAAGGGATAACAATGGGGGTTGATAGCGGCTCTTCAACGACAAAGTGTGTGATAATGAAGGAGAATGAGATCGTAGGCACTGGATGGGTTCCAACAACCGACGTTATACAGAGTGCCAGGAAAGTGATGGATCTCGCTCTGAAAGAGGCGGGGATGAAGGAAGAGAATATCGAGGCTGTCGCTGTCACGGGCTATGGGCGGCATACAATAGGAGATGAGATCAAAGCTGACCTTGTGCAGGAGGAGCTTACCGTAAATTCCAAAGGCGCTGCATACCTGGCAGACAGGCAACGTGGCGAGGCAACGGTGCTTGATATCGGGGGAATGGACAACAAAGCCCTGACACTCAACAACGCGATACCCGACGATTTCACGATGGGAGGTGTATGTGCCGGGGCATCAGGGAGGTTTCTTGAGATTACTGCAAGGCGTCTTGGGGTTGATATCTCAGAACTCGGCAAGCTCGCACTCCAGGGAGAAAGTAGAAGCATCCAGATGGATAGTTACTGCTCGATATTCGGTATCCAGTCGCTCGTATCCGCACTCGGTGAAGGTTCATCAAAGGAGGATGTTGCAGCAGCCGCGTGCAGGAGCGTCGCAGAGCAGGTTCATGAACAACAACTTCAGGAGATCGATCTCAGGGAGCCGATCATCGAGGTTGGGGGAACCGCACTCATCGAAGGACTAAAAGCCGCGTTTGAGGAGATACTCGGGTTTGATATAATCGTGCCGCCATATCCACAGTTTGCAGGTGCGGTTGGGGGTGCACTTATCGTATCTGCATTTGTAAAATAGACTTAAAGAGCATTTTGATTTACCCGTTTCTATACAATAGACCTTATTTCAAAAATGGGTGGTATACAGGATCAATTTTGCTGATGTTCCCTGTTTATCACCCGATTTTCCCTTTCTAATCCGTAATTTTACGATACCAGGGTGAAATAGGTGAATAAAAAACAGAAGCTCTATGGATCGCGTGAGAAGCCAGATCTGATTCTTCTCGATGTTATGATGCAGCCAATGGATGGGTGGGTAACTTTGAAAACGATAAAGGCGGATAAGAAGCTCAGTTCAATTCCTGTCTCGATGATGACCGTGATTCCACCCACACCGGATATCATAGAGAGTGAGCTGATCATGATCTTTGAGAACTACATCACAAAGCCATTCATCAAGACAGAACTCCTTAACAAACTACATGAGGCCTTTGAACAGAGGGATGAGATAAAAAGGAATTATGAATGAGGCGTTTATCAATAAAAAGGCCGGGAATTGGGAGCCACATAGAACTTTTCACGCTATGAAGTATTTGCGATTCAGAGACTGATCTTCTCACGACTCAAAAGCTTTAATACGTTCCTTTTCATCCTCTGGGATCGGTATACTTTTCTTCCTGGCGTAATCATACGCAACCGCTGTTGAGTAACCGGTTGCAACAACCTCATCAGATCCTTCAAGAACCATTTTGTACTCGAACCTGAAGCTCTTCTTTCCAATCTCTGATATTCTGATATAGAGATCAACACCCTCGTGGAAGTTTAAGGCTCGTTCGTATCGGCAGTAGTTATCAAGAATTATAAAACTTACAGGTGATTCACCTGGAATGAGGAAGTTTAAATGCTTGCAATATCCAAATCGCCCCTCCTCAAAGTATGTTAGATAAACAGCATTGTTCACATGACCTAAATAGTCAACATCCTTGTATCTTGGTTTGATATTGATATGAAACCTGAAATTCTCGATCATACGCCTTATTCGGCATCATGATACTTATCATTTTTCCTGCCGCTGCATCGAGTTTTGTAATTCATTTGCGATGCTTATCATCGAGAAGAACTTCACAGACATGAACCTCGTTGACTGGAGGTTACAGGTCAGTTTACCGAGAAAATTTGCCTTCTCATCAGCGCTGAAGATGCCATCACTTCAGGTCATCCATCTCGCTTTGAATTACTTAATCACAGACATTTAAATATTTTCATTTATATATATTGCTACCCGAATCGGGCAAAAGATATTATATTCAGCAGCTTATAAGTTTCAATTAATGCTAAAGTCGCTCCTTCAACGAGTTTATGAACCGTACCTGAAACGTGCAACAGCGGGTGCAGAAATCGATCACATCCTCCTCGTTCTAACAGCCAATGATATTAAGGATCAGGAAGGAATATTAAAACTGAAGCAATTTATCGAGTGGTCGTTTAATCTCTCAATCCACAGTGTTGCCATATATATCAGCATGAACAATGATAATAGTGTTGGTGTGCGGGCGTCAGAGATCGGAGAGAAGATCTTCGAAGAGCTTGGATCGATCGATGGAGGGCTTTCTATATACTCACACGGATCTTACAGGGTGAATGATAGTAAAGGAAACAAGCCTTATAATGTTGAGATCTCGATCGGGCTTGGTGGGAGAGATGAACTTGTGTATGCAACCCGTAAAATAATGGAAGAGGTAAAAGCCGGACATATCACTCCAGAAGAGATAGACGAGAAGTTAATCGAGTCAAAGCTCATATTTAATTTCACACCAGATCTTATAATCCGCTCAGGGACGACCAAACTTACTGATTTTTTGATATGGCAGGCGGTATATTCAGAACTTTATTTTACAGATGTTAGCTGGGTTAATTTTAGAAAAATAGACTTTTTAAGGGCGGTTAGAGATTTTAAAAAACGCGAAAGGAGGTTCGGGCGATGAGGTGGCAGATAGTCCTTATCCTCACACTTATAATGGTACAGATGTGTGGGGTTGCGGGTGGCACAGAGCGATTTGTTTATGTTGTTGATTTGAAGGGCACGGTTACAGGAGGGAGTGCACTTGATATCGAGGATGCCATAGCGCATGCTGAAGAAATCGGGGCAGAAGCAGTGATTATTCGTATAGATACACCAGGTGGACTTCTATTTGCAACAAAAGAGATCATAAAATCGATCGATAATGCAGATGTACCTGTTATCACCTTTGTATCTCCAAAGGGCGCAATGGCAGCATCTGCTGGTTCTTTCATCCTCATAACAGGGCATGTTGCTGCGATGAGTCCTGGAACTGCAACAGGAGCTGCAACCCCGGTCTCGATTGGACCGATCGGCGGTGGAGCAGATATGGCAAACAAGACGAAGAACTATTTTGCGGCAGATATGCGAAGTATCGCCGAGGAACGGGGTAGAAATGCCACGATAGCCGAGCAATTTGTGACTGAAGCGCTCAGCCTCACCGCAAATGAGGCACTGGATGCGGGCATCATCGACCTGATCGCAGATGATACAGCTGAGCTGCTTGAAGCTGTGGACGGCAGAAAAGTCATCGTCAACGGGCGAGAAATAACACTTCAAACTGCTGGAGCAGATATAATGGTACATGAGCGTCCATTCAGGGTGGAGATTGTGGACCTGATTGGAAGACCAGAGATCGCCTTCATTCTCTTTTTGATAGGCATCTATGGACTCATATTTGGATTTTCCTCTCCTGGTACGTATGTGCCAGAGATGATTGGTGCTATATCGCTGCTTCTTGGACTCTATGGCATGGGTCTCTTCAATATAAATCTCTTTGGAGTTTTGCTCCTCCTTCTTGGCATTGTGCTCTTTATCGCAGAAGCGCTGACACCCACATACGGCATTTTAATGGTTGGGGGTGGCGTGTGCATGATTCTTGGTGCGTTGATGATACCCCAGGAGCCGTTGCTTGGTTCGGACTGGCTCAAATCTTTCGGCGCTGTTGTGGTGGTTATGACGGTTGTCTCGCTTCTATTCTTTGTATTTGGGATTGGTGCGGTGATTAAAACCCGTAAACGGAAGGTTGCAACAGGAGCAGAGGAAATGATCGGGCTTGTAACACGAGCACTCTCTGATATCGATGAACGAGGTGGTAGCGTGAAGGTTCATGGTGAGATCTGGCGGGCAAAGAGCGTGGGCGGTTTGATTGCAGAAGATGAGGAGGTCGAGATTGTGGATCTTGAAGGACTAACACTTCTTGTCAGGAGGAAAGATTGATGTCACTCACTGCTTCGATAATAACGATCGGTGATGAGATACTTTCTGGTGATATTACAAACACCAATGCGACGTGGATCGCGAAGCGGTTGCACGATAACGGGGTTGTTGTGCGTATGTGTGCAGCTATAGGGGATGAGATCGAGGATATTTCAAAGCTGATCCACTTCTGTGAAGAGATGGCTGATTGGATATTCATAACAGGCGGGCTTGGGCCAACCCATGATGATATCACACGTGAGGCGATCGCCTATGCAACAGGTAAAAAACTCGTTCAGAATGAAGAAGCTCGATCACTTCTGATTCCGCGTTTTGGGGCTGGAAAACATACACTCAAGCTATGTGAGCTTCCAGAAGGTTGTGAAGTGATCGATAATCCCGTAGGAGCAGCCCCTGGCTTTATCGTGGATCGACTCATCGTATTACCAGGTGTTCCCGAGGAGATGGAGGCGATGTTTAACCTGGTCGCGGATCGTTTTCTGGATGATGCACCGGTTGTTAAATGGATAACACTTCCCAGATATGAGGTTGAACTCGCCGATCTCCTGAGGGAGGCAGCAGAACGCTTTCCTGATGTCAAGATTGGCTCTTACCCACAATGGGGAGAAAAGCTTAAGATCAGGTTGAGTTCTATGGAATCTAAAAAGCTCGATGAGGTTCTTATGTACTTCAAAAAGGAGGGTCTTGATGTTTGATGAAGATTTGTACAGGAAGGTTGATAAAACTATCAAAGAGTTGTTCGCCTCGAATTGGGAGGTTGGGTTCGATCTATGGAGGCGCTGTCTCTTCAATATCCAGATGCTCGTCGAGGATACGCTGCCCTACGATATGCGCTACGGCGGCATCCCTTTTCTCTATGAGGCTGGTTATCTATCAGGTAAGCGTATCGGAGAAGAACTGATGGATCGTTTCAATCTCCACAATAAGAGTATGAAAGAGCGAGCATATTTCATGGACGCTTTTGTAAAGAACGCTGGAGTAGGAGATCCAGGCTTTGTCACCATACTCGAAGGTAAGAAAGGAATAAGGTTCCCTGGTGGGACATACTTTGCAAAGGCGTATGGTAGGCAGGCTGGACATACCATCTGCACAAATACCGCAGGTTTTATTGCAGGAGCAACCGATGCGATCACCGGGAAACGCTGGTTCGTACGCGAGGTTAAATGTCTTGCAGCAGGTGATGAATACTGTGAATTTGTCGTTGAACAAAAGGATTAGAATTGAATGAAGGTTAGACCTGAATGTCTATCATGCCTCTTTGATAGGGCGATCTTTGAGGCAGATCTTGCACTGAATGACGATCACAAGAAGATCGCTTTTTTGAAAGAACTCCTGAGATTTGCCTCAGATAACTTCAACCTCGATGCAACTCCTGCTAAGATCGGAACAGAGCGGGAACGGATTCTGTCTCGCATAAGCGGCAATGCTGATCCATACCTTGAGCTTAAAAGAAAGAGTAATGCTGTCGCGGTTACACTCCTTGAGCTTGCAAAGAAGTCTTACGAGAGGGCTGATGATAAACTTAAGACGCTTCTTGCGATAGCTGCAGCAGGAAACTCGATGGAGTATGGTGTGAGAGGGCATCGCTTTGATCACAGGACGTTTCAACCTGAGTTTGAGCGACTTCTGAAAGAGCCGATTGTTGGGGATGTGGAGGCAGTCCTGGATGCAATCAAGCGATCTTCAAAGGTACTTTATCTGACAGATAATGCAGGTGAGATCGTATTTGACCTATTCTTAATAAAAGCACTCATCGAGAGGGGAAAAAAGGTTGTAATATCTCCAAAAAGCTCCCCTATCATGAATGATGCAACCGTTGATGATGTAAAGCAGTATGCAGACTTTGATCTCGAGGTTGTACCGAGCGGATCGTTCATTGGTCTCTCACTCGATGAGGCAAACGAGGATCTTTTGAAAGTTTTGTGGGATGAGGAGTATCTCGTAATCGCGAAAGGTATGGGAAATTACGAAATGATCTCGGAATTTGAAGATCAACTTAAAGGCAGGCTAATATACATATTTCGGGCAAAGTGCATCCCTGTTGCAAGGAGTGTGGGCGTCAATCAGGGCGAACTCGTGGCGGTGATGCGGTAATTGGAGTGATACAGATGCTGAATGTGCATGAGTCTGATGTAGATGTTATGATAGGGCTTGAATGTCATGTACAGCTCAACAAACTCAATACCAAGCTTTTCTGCGGGTGTTCCTCAGACTATCAGAATGATCCACCAAATACTCATACCTGCCCTGTATGTCTTGGACTTCCTGGTGCACTTCCTGTCATAAACAGAAAGGCGGTTGAGTGTGGTATTAAAGTCGCACTCGCCTTAAACTGTACAATCCAGGAGGAGACACTCTTCTACCGCAAAAACTATTACTACCCCGACCTTCCAAGAGGCTTCCAGATCTCGCAGTATGACTTTCCGCTCGCAACCGGGGGCATAGTCCACCTTGAAGGAGAAAAGGGGCGGGAGATTCGGATCAATCGCGTGCATATAGAAGAAGATCCGGGCAGGCTTGTGCATAAGGGTGCGATCGAGCAGGCAAAGTACACGATGGTTGACTACAACCGCTCAGGGATGCCCCTTCTCGAGATTGTGACAGAACCAGACCTGAAATCACCTCAGGAGGCGAGACAGTTTTTGAACAAGATCAGAAACATTCTTGAGTACCTCGACGTCTTTGACGGAAACCTTGAGGGGTCACTCAGGGTTGATGCGAACCTATCTATCGAGGGGGGTCAGCGTACAGAGGTGAAAAATATATCCTCGTATAAGGGAGCTGAGCGTGCACTTCTATTTGAGCTTACACGCCAGAAGAACATCCTCAGAAGAGGTAAAAAGGTTGTGCAGGAGACGCGACACTTCGATGAGGCCAGAGGGATCACGATCTCGCTGAGGACGAAAGAAGTGGAGCATGATTACAGATATTTCCCTGAGCCTGATCTCGTTGTGATGCGTGTAGGGGGCTGGGTGCGCGAGATTGAGAGAAGCCTCCCTGAGCTACCTGATGCAAAACTCGATAGGTTCTTGCGTGAATATGGCGTCTCTCCGGTGCATGCAAAGGTTTTAACATCCAATATCCACCTTGCAAACTTCTTTGAGGGGGTTGCATCCATGATAGATCCCGCCTTCTGCACGAGGTGGATCGCAGATATTCTTAAAGGTGAACTCAACTACCGTGGGGTAGGGGTTGAAAGAATCGCACAGCCTGATTTCATAGATCTTATGAAACTCCTTGAAGAGGATAAGATAACAGATCACGGCGCGATTGAGGTGATACGCACTATCCTCGATCATGGAGGCGATGTTGGGGAGATTGTGAGAGAGAAAGGTCTTTTGAAAGCAGAGATCGATGAGACCGAGATTGCAGTTAATGCGGTCATCGAGGAGTTTAAAGGTGCGGTTGATGACTACAGATCAGGTAAGCGTGAGGCTTTGAACTTCCTTGTGGGTCAGGTGATGAAAAAGACTCGCGGAAGGGCGGATCCAGATCATGCGAATAAGCTCTTGATCGGGCGAATCGAGGACTAAAGATGGCAACATCCCGTGTGGTTCAATGTGCAGAAGCGATCGTTGATATCAGAAAAGATCTGGTCTCTAAGCGTAGAATCCCAAAAGATTACCGTATAAAGGAGCTCGATCATCGGATAAGAAGAGAACGAACAAAGTTTGAGGCAAAGATATTGAAGGAGGCACGAAAACTTGGCGTTCCAACACCCATCGTCCTTGATTGCTGGCGTAATACGATAACGATGGAGTACATCGTTGGCGTTAAGCTCAAGGATTGCATCTCCGAAGAATACTGCAAACAGGCAGGTAATCTTGTCGGGAGACTCCACAGTGGAGGGATCATTCATGGTGATCTTACAACCTCAAATATGATCGTAAGCCGTGACCGTCTATATCTGATCGATTTTGGGTTATCATTCTATGAACAGACAGTCGAGGCAAGAGGGGTTGATATTCACGTCTTCTTCCAGACTTTAAGAAGCACGCATGAGGATTACGAGACGTTGATCGAGGCTTTTAAGAGCGGATACAGGGAACAATTTGATCGGGCAGATGAGGTGCTTGGAAGGGTCAGTGAGATTGAGCGAAGGGGAAGGTATAAGTAGATCAAATCTCGTCAACTATCCGCTACTCAATCCTCTCCAAACCCTCCCTGTACCTACTGCATAGATCAACATATATCTCCTTGATCTCAGACCAGAACCGCATCTGCTCCTCTGTGGTCTCCTTTATGATCTTTGCAGGATTGCCGACAACGACCCTGCGCGGTGGAATGCTGCTACCCTGCACGATAACCGCCCCCTCGCCGACCATATCCCACTCTCCGATAACAGCATGAATCGAGACGATAGCGCCCATCCCGATGACCGCGAAGTCTCCTATCTTCGAGCAATGGATGATGGCGCCATGCCCAAGTGTGACATCGTTCCCAATCTCACATACCTCACCAGGAGGGCAGTGGATGATACATCCCTCCTCCAGTGCAGTCCTTGCCCCGATCCTTATGCTGCTATAATCCCCTCTTACGATCGCCCCCGCTCCAACAAAACACCCATCCTGAATTACAACATCTCCGATCACTGTTGCATCATCATGGATGTATGCAGTGGGAGCGATCTCAGGGGTCTTCTCCTCGAATGCGTAAATTGCCGTGATGCATCACCTCAAATCGCATTCTCCTTCCGAAGCTCCTCGATCTTTGCATCGTCATATCCAAGCCCTTTTAGCACCTCTTCTGTATGTTCCCCCAGAAGTGGTGGTGGCGACCTTTTAACAGCAGGGGTCTCTGAGAACTTTATCGGCAGAGCGATCTGTTTTATCTTTCCCTCCTTCGGATGATCCATCTCAAAGATCATGTCACGCTGGTTGAAGACCGGGGCATTCAGCGCCTCCTCTACAGTCTGAACCGGGGTAATACAGGTATCCTTATCCTCAAAGATTTTGAGCCACTCAGCCTGTGTCTTCCCGGCAAATATGCTCTTGAGTTCGTCCCTGAGCGCCTCTTTCTCTTCATCACTCAGTCCAAAACCGTGTCGCTCTATAAGATCGGGTCTTTCCATCCCACGACACATATCCTCCCAGAATTTCTCTTCGATATTTCCTACAGAGAGCCACTTTCCATCTTTCGTCTGATAAACATTGTAATATGGTGCTTCTCCCCTGAGTTCCGCCTTTTCACGCTTTCCTGCGATGTAATCCCCTATATTTGCGCTGTTGTATGAGAGCATACAGTCTGTCATCGAGATATCAATGTACTGCCCCTTTCCGATCCGTTCTCGTGCGAGAAGAGCTGCAAGAATTGCGACCGATGAGTAAACACCTATCGTCATATCAGCAATCGGTATTCCTGGTATAACAGGCTCTTTCAGTCCCGTTCGCTCAAGTATCCCTGCGATGCTGATGTAGTTTAAATCGTGCCCTGGTTCATTCCTGTAGTCTCCTGTCTGACCGTACCCGGTCGATGAGCAGTATATCAGGTTGGGATTTATCTTGCTGAGCACTTCATAGCCCAACCCGAGCTTCTCCATCACACCAGGCCTGAAAGACTCGAAGAGGACATCAGCTTTGGCAACGAGATCGCAGAGTACTTCCTTAGCCCCTTCCTTTCTTAAATTTAGGGTCACGCTCTGCTTGTTTCTATTCATCAAAAGAAAAATTGCGTTCTCCTCCTTTAGCGTCGGCGGTATCCACCTCATATAATCTCCAATACCTGGCTCCTCGATCTTAAGTACATCTGCCCCAAGATCAGCAAGTATCATCGTGCAGTACTCAAATGGCAGCATCCTGCTAAGATCCAGTATTTTAATTCCTTCTAATGCAGATTTCATCGATTCTCAACTCCTTCTAAGAATTGTTTGGCTTCTCGTTGTATCGAGATCCTGTACCTGCAAACTTTTACATGATTATTTAAATACGTTACTTATTTTCTGTTTTGATTATTAATCTTCTCTGATAGCTCTTTTTCGCTAACCAGGGCTGTGTAAATGCAGGACTCATAAATAGTTTCCGTTTAGGGCTTGAGAGCGGTTGCGGATACCCTGTCAATAGGTAAGTATAAATATCTTGATAAATGATAATGAAAAATATCGACTATGATTATCTATCAGGTGGAAAGGAGGAATATTTGTGATGAACTATGATGTAATTGTTGTTGGTGCAGGACCTGCTGGATCTGTGGCTGCTAAATTGTGCGCCGATAAAGGCTTGAAGACGCTACTTCTTGAGATGGGGCGGGAGCCAGGTGAGAAAAACTGTTCTGGCACGACCATTCCTTTATTCAACCTTTACGAGGATTTTCCATGGATAAATGATCCTGAGATGCCCATTACCAGGAATGTCTATTCAAACACCCATTACTGGGTATTTCCCGACGGTGAGAGGTGGTTCAAGACAGAGGCGGTTGGAGGTGTTGTTACTCCACCAAGGGCGGTGAACGTCTATCGTGATCTGTGGGATCCATGGCTTGCCAGTAAGGCTATGGATGCGGGAGCAGAGCTGAGAAAGTCCACGACGGTCTGGGATGTTATCAAGGAGGGGGATGCAGTCTGTGGCGTTGTAACCCATACAGGCGAGAAGATACGTTCAGGCGTTGTCATCGCTGCAGATGGTCTAAATTCGATGGTTTCAATAAAAGCAGGCTTGAGAGATAAACGGAGGGTAGATGAATACGGCGTGTGCGTGAAGTATGATTTTGAGTCGACGCCGGAGCATATCGAGGTCGCATTCAACATGGCTGATGGACAGGTAGCCAATGAAAGCTGGTATGGTGGCACCTGGTCTTCGGGTAGAACCGGTTACTGCTGGTTATTTCCAAACTACGATAGCATCTCTGTGGGGCTGTTTACGCTTCTTTCAGATCTCAAAGAGAACCCATTTGTTCTGATGCAGCGTTTTCTGGAGCATCCACTAGTGAAAACAAAATTGAAGGGGGCAAAGCCGAGATATTACTCAGTGAGAAATCTAAACTCCTGTAAGAACGGTGTTGATAAGACGTGTGCAGACGGAATAATGGCCGTAGGTGATGCTGCCGGGTTCACCTGCGTCGTAGAGGGGTGCGGGATACCGGCTGCACTATGGTCAGGGAAGTTTGCGGCAGAAACTGCCATAGATGCCATAGCTTCTGGAGACGTCTCGTATTCAGGTCTCAAAGCTTATGAAACGAAGTGGAAGAATAGTTTCATAGCCCGGGATATGGCTGGAAGCAAGAAAACCTCTGATTGGCTGTATAAAACAGTGGGTGCAGAAGGTATCGGATTATTCATACAACACGCTATTGAAGGCTGGATGTTGAAGCATGGCTGGTCAGAAGGCGGACATGATGACGCCTGCCGATCTTTGATGGAAGATTTCATTCAATCACAGCTACCCAGATACCTCAAACTCTATGGATCGTTATACGAGGAGGGGGTTTGATAGATGAAAATCACACCTGCTGAGCTTAGAGAGAAGGTGAAAGGGCTATACGAGGTTATCCCCAGAGAGACAGAGGTTGTGAAAGTCTTAAAGGAGGAATGCAATGGGTGTGGGAAGTGTGCCGACCTCTGCCCTGTGGGCGTATATGAGATAAATGAGAAGAAAGCAGAGGTTGTTGCGATCGAGTTCTGCCAGGAGTGTGGCTTGTGTTACCACGTCTGCCCCGTTGGTGCCATAACATTTACATATCCTGAAGGAGGTACGGGCATCGTCTATAAGTGGGCCTGAGTGCTCTTGAAGATCATAAAAACCCTTGTAGGAGTGTCGCTTGAAGGGTGAGATGTATACTGGAGCTGTTATGACAAAAATGTTCAGAGACAGCAGTGATATGTGCGCACCTGATTGATAAAGACTTGAATAAAATAAAAAAAGCCCATTGGATCCAATTCTGCGTCGAGAAGTACTGGATGAAGATGTAATAAATGAACAGGAGAAATAAATAGAAAATGTGAGAGGATTTATCCCCTCTCTTTGATACACCCTCACTCAAAATCGCTTCATGAAGCTTAGGTCAACGTACTTTTTCAGCATGTATGCGATCCGTCCTTTTATCATAAACCCGCCCGATGTAGCGATAGCCTTGCCACCACCGTAAGATATGAAAGCCCTCGGGCACTCGCGGGTATTCTTTGGTTTGTACTTAACGAGACGCTCGCCCTTTGCCGAGTGCACGATATTCTCTGCGATCGTCTTTCCCCGACGCTCTGCCTCCTCCGCGTTCTGGCCCGAACAGCACCCCTCAATTATGGTGAATGCACAGTCACCCCCTGAAAAGACGTCATTCATGCCTTCAACCCTGAGATTCTCATCAACTTTAATCCAGCCACGTTCTTTCGGAACGTCCAGCGTTTCAAGAAGCGGCGCAGGTTTTATTCCCGCGGTCCAGAATAGCATATCATAATCCAGTGGTTCTCCACCTTTGAAATAAATTTTATCATCTTCCACTTTCTCAACAGCTGTGTTTAGCATGATATCGATCTTCTTCTCGCGCAGCACCTTCTCAATGTACGTGCATACCTTTGGGTTAGCCTCCGAGAACGCGGGAAGAACCTTAGGAAGCGCTTCGATAAGCGTAATCTTCAGCTTACCACCGTATTTATCGACAAGTTCCCCGACAAGTTCAACACCCGTCAGGCCGGCGCCTACGACCGCTATCCTATTTTTATCAGAACCTTCAAGTACTTTCTTTGCTTCCAGCGCCCCCTCAAGCGTATTTATCGAGTAGGAATGCTCTTCTGCTCCAGGAATACCGAAATATGTCTGTGCAGCGCCCACCGTGATAGCAAGAAAATCGTATGGTATCTCTTCACGCTCAGTCTTCACGACTTTAGACTTGAAATCCACAGAAAGAGCAGCTTCGTTGATGAACTTCGCATCGTGTTTCCTTGCAAATGCCGATATATCACCAGAGATTGCTTCAGGAGTGACTTTTTCCGAGATGATCTCGGGATGGAGACACTGATCCTGCATTCGCGCTCTGGGATCTATCATCGTAATTTCGGCATCCTTCATTCTTTTTCTGACGCCTTCAGCAACTTCTATTCCTGCATAACCACAACCAATAACAACGAGTTTCATGATCTACCTCTTATTACACAACTGAACTACAATTTTTCAGCATATCCTTTATATGTTTATCGAAAAATAAGCCAGAAATAAAGCGATTTACGATGAATATTTCTTATAAACTCTGAACTCACACCCTGAGCATCCTTAAACCAGCCTCGACTGCCTCTTCTACCTTATCTACTCTTTTTCCTCCCCCCTGACCCAGGTTTGCTTTTCCTCCACCCCCACCTCCAAGAACCTTTGAGATCTCTCTTGCGATATCTCCTGCCTTCACTCTTCCACCATCTGGCACTGTGACAACAACCGATGCTTCATCATCCAGGACACCGATAAGAATTCCGTATAACCCCTTCTCTGAGATGAGCATTCCGATCTTAAGAAGTTCCTCCCGATCAACCCCTTCAATAACCCTCGCAACGACATTGAGATCCCCGATTCTTTTCGAGCCTGATATAAAACGCTCGACCCGCGCCTCTGCAAGCGCCTCCTTCAATCGTTCGTTCTCCTTACCAAGCTCCTTCCACTCCTCAAAGAAACGCGATGCGGTCTTTGGAAGCTGATCGGGTGGGACACGGAGGATACCTGCCGTGTCAAGGAGAAGTCCCTCCTCTTCCTGTATACTACGGATTGCTGCCTCACCTGCTGCAAACTCAATCCGCTCAATCCCATCCTGTATCCGCTCACATCTCAGGATCTTTATCGCGCCAATTTTACCCGTACTCGTGCAGTGCGTACCACCACACCCTTCTGCATCCAGCCCTGTCTTTACCACGCGGATCTTATCGCCTGTCGGGATTCCTCCCTGGTAGAGCGTGAACCCAAAGCGTTCTTCCGCTATGTTTCGATCAAGCCAGATAATATCAACCTTTATATCGTCCATCACGAGTTTGTTTGCCAGGAGTTCAATCTTTCGCCGTTCATCCATCGTTATTCGCTTGTAATGCGAGATGTCAAGCCTTGCCCTGTCTTCAGATTTCTGTGCTCCTGACTGCCAGACATGCTCCCCAAGAGTTTTTTTTGCAGCAAAAAGAACGATATGAGTTGCTGTATGATGCCGCGTATGTGCCATACGCCGCTCCTGATTCACATACCCCTGTATGATCTCGCCTTTCCTGACCTCACCCTCACCACTGATCCTGTGCAGTATCACGTCGTTCAGGATCTCGACATTCGTGATATTGAAGATACCATCCTGCGTTGAGATTGCGCCATTGTCCGCCGGCTGACCCCCGCCCTCCGGGTAAAAAGCGGTTCGATCAAGTACCACATAGTCATCAAAGGCATCAAGGACCACCGCCTCAAACTCAAGTTCTGAAGGATCTTCATAGTAGAGCTTCTTTGTAGGGGGCAGGTTTCCGATCTTCTCAAGGCGTGGATCGAGAACCTCTTCAACTTTCTCCTGCTTACTGTGCATATCTGCAACAAGCGAGTAGAAGTTATCAGGGATCTCAAGATCGAGTTCTCGCTCTCTGGCAACCTCCTTTGCGATGTCTGGTGGGATTCCATGCGTATCATAGAGCTGGATCAGATCATCAAGCGGTAGTGATTGCTTCTTCTTCAGTATTCGTTCAACGATGCGCTTCCCACCTGCGATCGTATCCCTGTACTTCGCCTCTTCTATCTCAAGTATGTCCGAGATGTGAGGTAGCGACGCTTTTAATTCAGGATAGATAGTTAGATCTCCTGTGTGAAGTCTTATAACATCAAATAAAGATAAATCGGTCTCCAATGATTCAAGCAATCTCAAACTCCGCCTTATCACAAGTCTCGCGAGATAACCCGCTTTAACGTTTGATGGCACGATCTCGTCGGCAAGCATGAAGAGGAGGCATCTCGCATGGTCGGCGATCGCATAGACGGTCTCAACAGGGGTCATGATCCGTATCAGCTCCTCAAGCTCGATCCCAATATCGGATGCAAGCTGAGATCTGAGTTCCAGGATGTTAGACTTATCTTTGATGTCAATCAGCCCCGATAGCCGTGCGTTTGCAGAGAAAATATCCTTCAACTCAGGATCATCGATTGGGTTTGTTATACCGGCAGATCGCATGAGACTGCTGATGACATCTGGGAAGATCGCATCATATATCGTTGGTGATCCATTTGAGAGCCACACAAACCTTTCAAGGCCGTAACCTGTATCCACGATCTGCATATCCATTTTCCTGTACTTCTCACCTTTGATTACGATGTCTCCATCCTTTGAAATCTCCATATCCATAAAAACAAGTGTTGCAAGCTCAAGCCCGCCAACCAGTACCTCCAAGCAGGGTCCCGCGTTCCCGCCCCCTGCCCACGGCTCCTCTTTATAGGTAACGACATCGCTGCTTGCACCCAGTGTTCGCAGAAACTCGTCACAGTATTCGACCGTCTCCTCTTTCCAGTAGATCTGGTCATTCTTATTATTGAACGCGTGGTGCGCCATCATCTCGAAGTTAGAGAGATGTCGTCCACTCCTTCCAACAGAGTCAAGATCGTCGAGCCTTATACAGACTTGAGAGATTGTTAGCGGGTTTGCAGGAGGTGGTACCTTGCCTGATGTGACAAAGGGTTGAAAATCATATATCGAGGCATTTGTCAGAAAAACATCATCTCTCCATCTTGCAACAACAGGGTATCTTCTCAGTCGCCTGTGTCCCCTGGCTTCAAAGAAACTCAAGAACGCCTCGCGCATCTCGTCAACGTTCTTCTTCTCAAATATCGGTGAACCTATGAAGGAGTACGGATCGCATGGAGCATCACCGCACGTCTGCCGCTCAGGGTCACGACTCCAGAAGTATCCCCCACATTTCACACATTGTGCTCGATGAAAATCATTCGTAACAAAGTAATCGAGCTGATATTCTTCCTCCAGCATTGCAGTTGATCTTTAACCCACCTCTTAAAAATCTTTTTGGTTGAGAGGGGAATAATGCATGAAGTTAACTTTATATCTCTCGACCAGAAGATTCTTCTGTGGATATTGAAGGATATGCAAAGCGGATGCTTGGAAAGGATGTTTCCGCTGATGCCATCAAGAAAGAACTTTCAAAGCGGATCATTGAAGTAAAAGGCGACCGCGTAAGTGAGGATTATGCGATACAACTCGCAGAGGCCGTTATCAAAGAGGCAACTGCCACAATCAACCCGAAAGATGCTCTTCTGAAAAGTCCTGTCACAAATGTTACAATGGGTGCGTTTGGCGTTGGCTCTCGGGGCAGTGGCGACTTCCACCTGCATGAGAAGATCGGTGAACTCCTGGGCGAAACCTCGGCAGTCGTTGATTCGAGAGAGCTTGACGATTCAGGGGTTGTTGAGGGGGGTGGGGAGTTCATCGTTCTTACCGTGGATGGGATACACTCAAGACTGAGCGACTATCCTTTCATTGCAGGATTTCATGTGGCCCGAGCAGCGCTGAGAGATATCTATGCGATGGGTGCAACACCTCTTGCCATGCTATCAGATATTCATCTCGCGGATGATGGCGATGTCGGAAAGATATTCGATCATATAGCAGGCATAGCGGCGATTTCAGAGCTTACGGGCGTTCCACTTATAACAGGGAGCACGCTTCGAATCGGTGGGGATATGGTGATCGGTGAGCGGATGACGGGTGCAGTGGGAGCGGTTGGAATCACGGATCGCATCACGGCAAGAAGAAGCGCAGAACCCGGAGATCTGATCCTGATGTCAGAGGGTGCAGGGGGTGGTACTATCTCCACGACCGCGCTGTACTATGGCGAGGAGGATATTGTCTGGGAGACGATGAATGTGAAATTTCTGGATGCATGCAGTGCGTTGATAGAACACGGACTCAACCGTGAGATCCACTCGATGAGTGATGTTACAAATGGCGGAATCAGGGGGGATGCAGCAGAGATTGCAAAGGTTGCAGGTGTTAAACTCCTCTTTTATGAGGATAAGATCCGGTCGCTCGTAAATCCAAGGGTCCTTGACCTTCTTGAAAGGCACAGAATAGATTATCTTGGGGTATCACTCGATGCGCTGCTTGTTATATCTCCTCGTGATCTATCATCGAAGATCCTGGACATTGTGCATGATGCTGGTGTCAGGATGGATGTGATTGGTGAGGTTACAGAGGGAAATGACTCAAGAATTGTTATCGATGGCAAAGAGCTGGATTTCACTCCCAGATTCAGAGAATCTGCCTATACACTGATAAAGAAAGTCGTTGGCGAAGTCGCTACTCAGGACTTTGATGAGATGAAGAAGGAAGTGGATCGGGGGGTTGAGGATGCAAAGAGGAAGAAGGATTGGGTTGTTGAGAGGGTGAGGAGAAATTAGATAAAGGGTGGTGAGAAGCAGATGATTTAAGATATTCGATTATCTCTTTGTTGGATCTAAAAGATATTGCACCTTCGTTTAAAGCATCCGTATATCCTTTCATCGCAATTTTATCTCTTGCTTTTGGCTTTAAGACAAAGACCTGTCGTCCCTGTTTAAGTGCGTGCTTCACTTGCGTAAAACTTCCTCCCGATGTACCAAACTCAATTACCACTATGCACATAGAAATTCCACTTATTATTCGGTTCCTTTTAAGAAAAGAAGTATTCCTCACTTTTTGAAATAACGGAGCTTCACTTATTATTGCACCCTTCTTTAAGATGTCCGCAGCAAGCCTTGAGTTCTCTTTGGGATATATTTCATCGGTAATTTTAGTGCCCAATACCGCTACAGTCTTTCCATTCACGTCTAACGCACCACAATGAGCTTCGGTATCGATTCCTTTTGCAAGACCGGAGACGATGGTATATCCTTTCCTTGCCAGATCACGACTCAGTGCCCTTGCCTTCTGGTGGGCAAAATGAGATGGATCCCTCGTTCCAACAATTGCCACACAATTATCAAAGTTCATCAATTCACCTCTATGAAATAAAACCAATGGAGGATCATTAATGTCCCTTAACATAGAGGGGTATCTTTCATCAAGATATGTTATAACGTTTATGCCAGAACGTTGGATACCTTCTACAGTTTTTTCAACCACATCCAGATCAAGTTCATCGCAGTAGCGCTTGAATCTCTCATTTTCTATTAGTTGCGGGAGTTGAAAACCACCAAATTTCCTTTTATCTACTCTGTCTAGTCTGCTCCTGATTGTTTCGATTGTTTTTACCCTGTAATTTGAATGTATCCATTCATTTAACATTATCCAGTATTTTAATTCTCTCATTGGGATTTTATCGTTTCTTGCAGAAAACTCATTAATACTCGGGTGCATCTCTTCCTGCGACAAAAGCATAAACATCTCTTGCACCTCTATCTATTAAAACTCTTGCACATTCATCTAAAGTACTTCCCGAGGTGAATGTATCATCAATGAGTAAGATCGATTCTCCATCTAAATCCGTACGAACTTCGTACAAACCTTTGGCTAATTCTTTCCTTTCAG
>JAOQII010000012.1 GCA_026134025.1 Candidatus Syntropharchaeum sp. | reverse complement strand
AATGCGATCTCTCTGTTGCTCTTTCCTCTTCTCTTGTGTCGCACGATGTACCTTACCTTCTTCTCTGTTAGTCTGCCGTAACCCATCAGTTGTTTGAAGGTATTTAAAGTCAAATTTTTTGGGACTATACACAAAGCATAACTTTTGAAAAAGCTTAAATATACCCCATGTGGTTTAGTAGGTGTATGATTGAGATAAATCGCGAGATCACGAAGAAGATCCTTGAGGGGGGGAAGATCACGGTACCCAAGGATATTATCGTGAGATTTAACATAAAGCCCAATGACAAATTGAAGTGTATTATCAAGGGACATACGTTCATAAAACCGGTGATCGCAAATAATCGGATTACTATTCCTATTGAGATTCGCGAGATCCTGAAGCTGAATAAAGGAGATAGAACAGACATAACAATAGTATCAAAGATAGAGGATTTTGACGCAAATCTTGCTGTTCTGATGCGATCAGATAAGAAAGGTAAATAAACGTTGAGATTCTTACGATGGGATAGAAAATCAATAGGTCTGTTGTCGTATGAAAGGTAATATTGATGAATTGGATATGAAAGTCCTCAATAAAATGCTTGAAGGAAAAGGGGTAGGGGCACGGCTTACTCAGCTTGCAAGCGAACTAAATGTTCCAAGAAGTACAGCAAATCTCAGGGTTAACAAGCTGGAAGAGAAGGGCGTTATATTGAAGTATATCCCAAAAATCGACTGGGATAAGCTGGGGTATGAATTCACCGGCTTCATCGGAATAGTATGCCCAACTGATGCAGTGAACGCCGTAGCCACGAAATTGAAAGAGGAGGATACAGTTTCTGACGTCTGGGATGTTGCTACAGGAACTTTTCGCATCCTTGTCCAGTGCAGGTTCAGAAGCTATGAGGATCTGCGGCACATCCACGACTTAATTATGCAGGTTCCTGGTGTGAAAGATGTAGATGTCTGGCTTCTGGGGGAATCATATAAGGGTTAGCGTCAATCATTTGCTATAACCATTTTAATTTCTTTAGATTATTTAAAATATTCTAATGTTATTTTTAGGTATTTAAAAGTTTTTAACCACTTGCAAAAGACTTTTATAGATAAATTCAGTAATAAAACATGCATATAGATCGCATCTATGGTCTATAAAAAAACATGTTAGTGGGGGATAAATATGGCATTGGAGAGAATATTGAATGATCTTCTGAAGGACGTTGACGGTTCGATAGGAATCGCTATTGCAGGATTTGACGGCATGTCTGTTGCAACCGCACAGAGTGATCCGAACTTCAAGATGGAGGAGTCGGTAGCATCAGCAGCGATGGGACTTTCAACAGCTCAGAAGATGATGAAAGATGCAGGCGCTGGAGCAGTTAAGGAGTCGATGACAACAACAGACGCGGCGATCTTCTTCATGAGACCGATCGATGAAGAGTACTGGCTGGGGATCGCACTTGCAGCAAACGGCAACCTCGGAAAGGCACGGCTTGAGTTAAAGAAAGCACTACCACGAATACAGAAGGAGTTGCAGTAATGGCAGAACGCCAGATAAATGTTGCGGATGTGGCAAACTACCTTTATCCGATCAATGTTGGGATCTGGAATGCCCTTGAGAAGGGAAGTTTTGCACTATTCAGGAAGGCAGGAGCGATCTACCTGGATCGGCTCATAGGTGAGGGAGTGATCAATGAAGGTAATCTTGACGAAATGCTCACCCAGCTTGCCAGCTACTATGAACGGGTTGGATTCTGCGATTCATGCAAACTCGATATCGGTGAGGATGAGATAACGATCGATGTTGAGAACACACCATTCGCCAGGCTGGAGCAGCGTGTCAGACAGGAGACTGGTGCAGAGCCATTTGCAAACCCATTCTCAAATCTGACGATGGGTGTGATAAAGAAGGTCGAAGGAAAGGCATCAAAAGCGACGGTGACCGGTGACGATAAAGATCTGCACATCGTCGTGAAGCGGGTGGGGTAAAATCCCCTATTTTTATTTTCAGTTTGAGGTGGTCCCAACGAAGAAGAGACTTGACGCGATTGCGGGGATAAATGGTGTCGTTGCCTGCGGGATCTTCATCAATGGCATACCGATCGAGGTCACGAACTCAGGTTCTTCAGATCGATTTGATTATGAAACGCTATTCGCATACGCCCAGGACCTCATAAACTACTCACAGAAAGTTTCTGAAGGGGTGGGATCAAATTGCGAGTTTGTCATGCTTGAGATGGATGACAAGAAGATGATCGTTTTGCCGATTGAAGAGGGGGGTGTTGGTGTTCTGACAGATACAGACGTCAACCTCGGAATGGTCAGAGTCGCCATGAAAAGTGCTGTTCCTGCATTTAAATCTTATCTCGTAGGGGGTTAAATGGAGCTTTTAACAGGGGAGTTCATAAAGAAGGACGCAAGGATAGAAGCATTTAACCTTGGAGAGATCATATACGAGCTTATAACAGATTCTTTTACTGGTTATCTCAGATTATCCAGTTCAGAGTCGGGTTTCGTAGATAAATATCTTCTCATAGAGAATGGCAAGATAATCGGCTCTTCAGAAGAGTCTAAAGATAAGACGGTGTATGGATGGGATGCATGCAAAAACTTCCTCAGCTTCAAGACCGGATGGTTTGATATATGTGCACTTCAACCCTCTGATATGTCACTTGTAAAGGAATGGAATGCCAGATCACTCTTCACACTGATGGAGGACATGATCGATCTTACGACCGAGCTTGAGGAAGGGCGGGGAACGGTCGTTGATACCTGGGGTTCCGCTGTTCTTGCGATTGATTCAAAAGGTAGACCCTATCTCATCTCTGACTGGGAGGGAAATGAAAAGACGCACAAACCCGAGGAGATGCCAACCGCGACTCGTAACAGCTTTGAGATTTCGATAGATATCGAACAGGATCAATGTATGGTTGGAGATGTTATCTCATTCCTCATACAGGCAGAATCTGAGGATGATAGTGAGATCTTTGACCTCGAGATAACACTCACAATAGATGGAGAGGAGCAGAAGTCTTTCATACGGATGATTGAGTCTGGAAAGATGCAGGAGATCGAGTTTATACCTGAAAAAGAGGGACAGGGAGCGATCACAATTCTTGCATCTCCGATCGGATCTGACGAGAGACGTGAGTGGCGCCACGAGTTCAGTATAGGATCAACATCAAAGGTAGAAGAAAGGGAAAAAAAAGATGAATTATCCGAGATAGTTGGGGAGTTCCAGGATCTGAGCCTCGATATCGATATAAATGCTCTCGTTGGAGCTGTAGAGCGCGAGGGTCTGGGTCACATGATAACGGATGAGTCAAATTCTGAGGGTTCTGAAGTGATTGAAGAAGTTAAAGAGGAGGTGGTACATGAACCTGCTGAAGCATTTGACCATGAAAATCTCATTGAAGTTATAAGCAGAGAGATACAGTCCTTTGGGAAGAAGAACAGGATCAAGATACTGAACACATCTATCGTGATAAATGAGGCGATCAATGTACATATCTGGTATACGTTTGGTCTCCTCTCGAAGTTCAAGAACCTTGATAATGCCCAGATCTCAGCCCTGCTTGAAAATGATATAAGAGAGGTGATAGATGCAGAGGGGATCAATGTCACGTTGCCGTTGAATGTTGCGATGAAACCTGGGGATGAAGGGAATGAGAGGGGATTTGAAGAGCTTTCAAATGCGTTTGATTTCTAATATAAACAAAAGGAGGTGAATAGAATTAACAAAGAGAATATACTGATTACTATCTTCTTGACCATGGTCGTACTCGTCGGAGTGGCATCTGCTGCAGATGGTGAAGCGGCGACATGGGAGCTGTGGTCGAGCGCACTTGAACTTGCGATCTGCATCGTTGTTGTGGGTGCAAGCTTCATGGCATACGACAAGACGAAACATAACACACTGCTCTATCTTGGGCTGACGTTTATCTGTCTCTCGGTCGCGATCGACGCACGGATTCTGGGTGCGATGGGTGGTGGTGAGGCTACAGAGGTCATACACCACATCGGGATGCTCGGTGCGATGATTATGATGGCAAAGATTGTGATAACGCCGCTTGTGGTAAAATAAGGGCAATGCACATTTTTTTCTTTTTTTTCTTTTTTAGCCTCAGATTATAGTCCCCGCAAAACTAAATCCACGATGGGATGAATTTTTCGTATTTCCTCACCCCACCCCACAAATTTACCATCCACAACCCTAAAATACTCTACCTACCAAGAGGTCTCTACAATGAAAGTGGCAATGTCAAACCCTGATATGGCAGCAGTCGTTCTTGAGCTCAAAGCGCTCATAGGCGCAAGAGTGGATAAGAGCTACAAGCATGCACGCGATATGATTCGGATCAAGTTACGTCCCCAGGGAGAAGGCTACAGGGATCTGATAATCGCAACTGAAGGCAGAATCTATCTAACTGACTACCCACCCGAAAGCCCGATGCTACCGCCGAGTTTTGTGATGTTTCTGAGAAAATATACCAGAGCTGCACGGGTCGTTGATGTAAGACAGTACAACTTTGATCGCGTCGTGGAGATCGAGCTTGAGCGGCGAGATGGGCGATACATACTACTTGCTGAGCTTTTTGATCCGGGCAACCTGATGCTTCTTGATGGAGATTACAGGATCATGCTACCCCTCAGGCAGATGTTCTTCAGGGGTCGGGTTATAAAGCGCGGCGAGATCTATACATATCCAGAAGGGGGGATAGATCCACTTGAGATGACAGCAGATGAACTTTTTGAGATCTTTATTAGGCGGTCAAATCGAGATCTTGTGAGAACACTCGCTGCGGAGCTCAAACTCGGAAATCTCTATGCTGAAGAGGTCTTTTTGAGGTGTGGGGTTGATAAAAATCTGGAGGCATCTTCGATATCACGTGAGATCTCTGATCTAATTTACCAGACCATTCATGAGATCTTTGATCCGATAAAAAGGGGTAAACTCAAGCCACACATCGTAAAAAAAGACGGTGAACCTGTAGATGTTCTTCCAATGGAACTTGTAAGCTATGAGGATGAAGCATTTGAGAAAGAATACTTCGATAGCTTCAATAAAGCTCTGGATGCGTATTACAGCAAGTGGTGCCTTCTTGAAGGGTTTGAGAAGGTAAAGATAGCTGCAACTCAGAAACTTGGTAGGGTTGAGCGGATATTGAACCAGCAGGAGAAAGCGATCACTAAATTTCAGGAAGAGGAGTCGCTATGTATACAGAAGGGCGAACTCCTGTATGCAAATTACAACCTCGTCGATGAGATACTTTCTGCGATAAGGGGTGCGATCGAGAAGGGTTATTCCTGGCAGGCGATTGAAGAAGTTATCAAATCAGGCGCTTCAAGGGGTATTGAATCTGCAAGTGTGGTTAAATCCCTCGATGGTTCGAAAAAGACAGTAACAATCGATCTTGAAGGCCTGGATCTTGTACTTGATGTTAGATCAACGATTGAGCAGAATGCAAAGGTTTACTATGATCGTTCAAAGGTTCTGCGATCAAAACGAAATGGTGCTAAAAAGGCGCTTGAAGAGACCCGCATCAAATTTGAGAAAGAAAAGAAAGCGAAAGAAAAGGCTACAGGATATGTGGTCGATACAAAGATCCCGCAACGGCGCATCCGAAAGAAGGAGCACTGGTATGACCGTTTCAGGTGGTTCAAGACATCAGATGGGGTTCTTGTTGTAGGTGGAAGAGATGCAAAGACGAATGAGGAACTTGTTGGAAAGTATCTTGAGAAGGGTGATCGTTTCTTCCACACAGCATATCCAGGTGCGCCTGTTGTAATCCTGAAATCTGGAAAAAGTGAGCCTTCTGAGACTGATATCGAACAAGCGTCCCAGTTTGCCGTTTCGTTCTCAAATCTATGGAAGGATGGACTTGCAGCAGGTGACTGCTACTGGGTAGATCATGATCAGGTCTCAAAGACCCCCGAGCATGGAGAGTACCTTCCAGCAGGCTCATTTGTGATCAGGGGTGAGCGAAATTACAGGAAGAACATACCCCTTTCATGCAGCATCGGGATAGAGATCGCGGATGAGACGCGGCTTCTTGCAGGGCCAATTAGCGCAATAAAAAAGTGGTGTAAGTACTCTGTCTCGATAACCCCTGGTAAGTTGGGTCATAACGAGATCGCACGTCAGATCTCATTAAAATTTTATAGTCTGGCAGATTTAGAGGATAAAAAGATTGTGAAAGAAGTTGCATCTGCATCAAAGGTGGCTCATCTGCTTCCACCTGGTGGATCTGAAATTACGGAATAAAAATAAAAGTGTAACCTGACCGATTACTTTATTCGGCCAAGCTTTCTTAACATCTCGGCTGTCTCAGGGAATAGATCAAGGTTCTTGTTCGGAAGATACATCGCTTCAGGATAGATCTTCATATAGTCAGGATGTATCGCAGCCTCGATGAACTTACACTCTTCTGAGAACCTGTCTGCCATCTTACGCTCTGCTCTTGAGACGAGTGCCTTTCTTACGCCTGTTCCTGCAGCATTTCCGATACCCTCGATCTTATCGAGCGGGAACTCAGGGAACATCCCCATCGTACGCGCAGATTCTGGGTCGATGAAGTTTCCAAACGCCCCGGCGATTACGAGCTTATCGATCGTCTCCACGGTCTCTCCCATCTCACGCATCAGTAGATACGCACCTGCAAACATCGCAGCCTTTGCAAGTGTAAGTTCTCGTATATCCGCCTGTTCGATTACGATATCCTTCCCTATCGCTGTCTCCTCTGCTGGAACGATCACGTACTCTAAGCCCCGTGGACCTTCCCGCATCCTTGGATCGACGCCAAGAAGTTCCTTGTTCATCTGCCCTGATGGGAGTATTATACCGGCCTTCAGGAATTCCGCTGGAACATCACATAAGCCTGATCCACAGACACCGATCGCTTTTGTCTCCACTTTCCTGAACTTTGAACAGGACCTTATCGCACCTGATGTGATCCCTTCGATCAGCTTATACTCAACCTCTCTTGTCTCAGGATCGATCCGGATCTTCTCTACCGCACCGTTTGATGCTCGCATCCCGCATCTGATCATCATACCCTCAAACGCAGGACCTGAAGCACATGAGACGCACATACAACCATCCTTGTTCCCGATCGTCATCTCGGTATTTGTACCGATATCAAGCTCAAGGATCATCTCATCGTTGTTGAAGAAGTCAACCGCAAGCTCGGCTGCAATCTGATCTGCCCCCACAAACCCACGTATGATCGGTAGTGAATAGGTAGAGCCGTTTGGATGCATCTTCAAACCAAGTGATGCAGAAGGTGCTCTCATTGATTTTCTCACTGCCGCAGGATAGGGTGCAAAGGTCACAAACTTGGGCCACACGCCAAGCAGGAGATGGTGCATCGCGGTATTCCCGACAACGACCGTTTCGTATATTTCCTCATGCTTTATCCCTGTGAACTCACAGATCTCATCGAGCATATCATTCAATCCACCTATGACAGCCGCCTGCACGGTCTTTAAGTTCTCCATACCCTTCTTTGCATACGTGATCCTTGATAAGACATCCTCACCGTATGGAATCTGCGGGTTCATCCTTGAAGAGACGCCCACGACCTTCCCTGTGTTGAGATCCATCAGGAACCCTGCAAGTTTTGTTGACCCAACATCAACCGCAAATCCATAGCATCTATCCGTGGTATCACCTGGTTCAACCGCAATTACCTTGTTACCATCCATCACAACGACCGTGATATCAAAGTCCTTCTTCTTGCCACCCACCTCTCGCATCACGAGCGGCAAGTATGTCAGTACCTCATAGGGCAGCTCAAGATCGATCCCATATTCTTTCTTGAACTCTTCAAGGAGTCTTGTTTGATCAGCACGATCATCATGCAGTGTTGCTTTAGGTAGTACGATGTGGTACTTGCGGATTGCAGGGTCTATGACAAAATCTTCTGGAAGCTCAAGCCCCTCTGTCTGGAGCCGCTGTGCCCCAAGTCTGCTCGATTCAGGTACCTTGAGCACAAGCTTACCTTCTTTGGGCATCTCGAGACAGCAGAGAAGCCTGACCCCCTCCCGCTTCTCGTCATCAGATAGAAGTGCCGCTTCAGAGGGCTGCATATCCTCAAGTAGCTCAAGCCCATCCTCCACAACAACCTTACACTTTCCACACTCACGCTGTCCACCGCAGATCGTTGCTATATCCACACCGAGCTTCATCGCAACCTCAAAGAGGTTCGTACCAGGATCAAACGTGCCTCGCAATCCTGATGGGAAGAAAACTATATTATAATCGGTTACATGCCCCGCCATTCTTATCCCTTCATGAATTTATAAATTAATAAATAAAAAAAGAAAAGAGAGGGTGCTTTACTCGACCCTCTTCTCGAGTTCTGCCATTGCCATCTTGATCTCTTCTACCATCTGCTTTATCGCATCAACGCCCTCGACCGCGTCTGATGCATAGCCATCCGCGCCGATCTCCTCTGCAAATTCATCCGAGGTTGCACCACCGCCGATGATCGTCTTGACTTTGTCCCTCATACCCTCTTCCTCGAGATCTTCATGGAGTTCTTCCATAACCTCGAGTGTCGGTGTCATAAGCGTTGATGCGGCGATGACATCTGCACCAACCTCTTTCGCCTTCTTGATGAAATCCTCTGCAGGGACATCTCTCCCCAGATCGAAGACCTCAAAACCAGCAGCCTCAAGCAGTGATGCGGTAATCGTCTTTCCGATGTCGTGAATATCACCCTCCACAACACCGATTACGACTTTACCGGGAGATTCACCTGTGCCTTTCTTCTTCATCTCTTCCTTGATCCTCGGCATCACGATCTCCATCGCAGCATCCATCACGTCAACGCACATCAACATCTCTGGCACAAAGTACTCGCCCGACTCGTACTTATCGCCCGCCTCTGTCATCCCTGCCCCAAGACCAAGCCTCAAAATGTCAAGTGGGGTTGCAATTCCTGCGTCAATGTTTTCATTGATAAGATTCACGCACGTTTCTTTGTCCCCCACTACAAGGGCATCTTTTACCGCATTAAGAAACTCTTCACGATCCATTTAACATCACCTTCCTCAAATTATAATACAATTACACGCTTTTATGCTCTCTTTTACCACTTATAAACTTATCTATTTTTGCTTCTTACCGAACTCTGCCGTAGCATCAACCATCGCCTGAATCTTCTCTGAAGGCGTCTGTATCCAGAAATCGCATCCAGGAGCCACCATATCAACCCCCTGTTCGATTACCTCTTTCACCTTATCTCTTATCACTTCAGGTGGAGCCTGATGGATTACCGTCTTTGGTGGAAGATTGCCTATGATCGGATAGCCTGGCGTGACTTCATCTGCCAGTGATCGCACATTTGCGATCGAGTCTTTCTCATCAACCGCAATTGCGTTTGCACCACACTCAACCATCTTACCGATGATCGGCTCGGTTCGCCCACAGATGTTAAGTACAACCGGGACATTGATCCCAGCGATTATTTGCTTGAGATAGGGGAAAACGAACTCCTCGAACTGTGCTGGGGATATATTATCACATGGTGCACCCATATCATGGAGCGTTATCATATCAACGCCGGCATCTGCGTATGTATTTGCTATCTCGATGAATGGTGGTGTCAGCGTCTCCATGAACCTGTGGACAAGTGGAGTATCTGCCTTCATTGCCATCATAAACTTTATCGTATCCACGATATAGCTGCTCAGTCCTGTAAATGGCGGTACCATAAATACATTTACAGCTGCTTTGTCACCATATTCTTCTTTAAGGATCTTTACAGCCTTTGATATTACGGCAACACGCTTTGTGTTCGCTATATCATCCGGAATATAGATCGACTCGGGTGTCTCTGCAACAGATCGTTTGGCACCAGGCCACAGGTACCTGCCCTTCTTTGCTGCCTTCTCTCTGAAGTCGATTGGTGTACCGAATACTTCTGCTTCCACTGTCATATCAAAAGGAACCGTAATGTTATCAAGACCACAGTATTTATGTGCCGCAGCACCGAGTTTTGCCATCTTCTCAGGGTCTTTATGCGCATCAGGCCAGAACGCATCCTCCTTCTGCATGAATTCCAGTGTTGCGGTGGAAACTGTGTTGACACATGGTATCTGATCTACTTCAGCTTTTTTACCTTCCAATACTGCTATCACTCTCTCATAAGAATTCATTAAATCACCCGTCCTCACATCTTTATTACCGTATTTAAGAGTTTTGATTTGTTGAGTATATTTGTCCTGGTTCTACTATTTTGGTTGGTATTTCTTAATTGCAGTGTATATTGCGAGTACAAATCCACCGATTCCACCCAGAAACAGCCCAACGATATGGATGCCCTCGATACTTTCTCCTGGTCGCCACCCTGTCACGAGTAGCCCAAAAAAAGAAAAGATGATGGCAGAGGCCGCAATCTCAAGTCCATAACCGAGTCCCTCTGCCGTGTACCTGTTCATTCCTCTGTGTAGATCCTCTCAACCTTCAGTGGCACATATTCTATCCCTGACGCATCGTAGAACTTTGTGAAGAACTCATAGAAGTGCAACCTGATATCCTGGATCGAGACAAGAAGTATCTCAAGTCCTATCACCACGATATTGCCAGCGATTATAACCGCTATAAAGAGTATTGGACCGATTACACTGATATCAACGAGCATGTATGCGATCAGGATCGTTAGAACCATTAGACAGAGGTGTGCGAGTGCCATCGCGAGTATCCTGCCATAGGAGATCGTGTTTGAGAGGAACTTCGAGAAGACATCCAGGACCTCAATGAGTCCACCAAGAATCCACAGCACGACTTCCATGATGCCAGACGCTCCCATCTCAATCGACTCGTGTCGCTTCTCTATGACACTCTCTACGAATATGACAGCGAGTGGTATGCACATCCAGAGATAGAGTTTTGCATCTGGATAAAGCCCACCCTCTACGACAAGATACATCAGCCAGTAGAAAAATCCTGAGTAGAACCAAAGACAGAGTGCAGAGGACAATGGGTTCGCCTTCATTCGAATCTTATTGATAATGTCGAGTATGACAGCGGCAGATAGGTGCACGCCGCCGATGATAAGCGTTATCACGAAGAACGCAACAACACCGCTCGTAATTCCAAATATAATCGGATCGTGCGCCTCTAAGATCGGATCGAACCAGATGGGTTGCATCAATGGATGGACCTGCTCACCAACATACGCCTCTGCTGCCTCTCCCCATCCAAATATCTCACCGAAAAGTAAACCTGTGATCATCGATCCGATCCCACAGGGGATCATTATAAGTCCCAAATCCTTCATACCAGGACCAATCCCTTTCATGAATACGCCCACAAGCAATCCCAGGAGGAGCAAAATAAAGCCATGCCCCACATCAGGAAACATGAACGCGAAGAAGAATGGGAATACGATCGCCATCAGGAGCGTTGGATCGAATTCTTTATAGGCAGGTATCCCAAACATCTTGACCATCATCTCATAAGGTTTTGCGAACCTCGGGTTCTGGAGCTGTGTTGGTGGTTGTTCATCATCAGCGGCTTCGGTCACCTCTACGATGCAGTAACCATCTGACCGCCTCTTAACTATATCTTCACTTTCTGTGGCCCTCTTTGCTGGTACCCACCCCTCAAGCACGTGAACCGTCCTGGTAGATCCGAAGTTAAGTTTTGCTCTGAGGGTCTTATCTTCGATTTGAGCTAATTCCTGCATCACAAGAAGTTCTTTCAGCCTTTCACGCCTGATATTCGAGAGTTTAGCATTTATCGAAGCCTGTTCATCCTCGAGTTCGCTCACCACCGGCGCTATCTTCTCCATTGCTTCCTTTATCCTTCCTGGAAGCCATGAGGGTGGTGCAAACTCTTCAAAGTCAACGATCCTGAGGAATTTGTAGATCTCATCACGCCGCTCAATCAGCGTACTTATTATGATGAACTTCTGATCACCGCCATCCGTTTCCTCTGTAATCAGGAGATACGCTTCTTTGAGATTCTCATCAAGAAATTTCTCAAGATCTGGGAGATTCTGGGTTGGTAGGATGCCTGCTATCGTGGAGGAGAATGTAAACTCACCGATGTAATCAGGGTCTACATTGAGCTTATCGAGTAGTTTTAGATTCTCTCTCGTGAACTGAGCCGCTGATAGTTCATCTTTGATCGATTCAAGCCTTGATGTCAGGCTCAAAACGCTATCTTCAATCTCACTGAACTTCGCCTCAATCGCTGCGGTATGCCCACCAAGTGGTTTATCATCCACCTTTGATGGGTGTATCTCCTCACCCTTGAATAGAGTGGCTATCCCTTTCTCCTCGTCACTACTGAGGTGTTCCAGAATCGCATTTATTCTCGTCGATAATTCGGATGTGCTGGCCATCGTTTCATCATGTGCGTAAGGTGTGAGCAATCCATCCCATCTATCCATCTCTTCCGTTATATTTGTAAGATGGATCACGCCTGCCCTTTCAAGACCTTTTACAACCTCGTTCGTGTATTCGTCAAGGACGATAGCCCGTATCCGTTTCATCCTGGCAGGTTTTAACAATGATATTCCTCCAAATATCTTCAGAAATACTTGATACTGATTGTTCAACCCTTTCTGCTTCTATCTTAAAAACTTTTCTTTTTTTGAACATAAGTGTCCCATCTGATATTTACTTCGCTTCATCCTTCCACCTCCATTGATACCTCCATCAGTAGACCCCTTACACAATTAAACTCCAGCCGCACCTTCTTTCTCAACCATAACCTGAAAGTTCTCAATCTGTGTTAAACTGGAAAACGCCCATTTGATCTCTTTTGCCTCCAGATCCTTCTTAGAAATCTTCTTTCTTATCCAGAATGGGGCATAAGTCTCACCTCTACATCCATCTCCGAGCTAACGTGTCAGGCTAGCCCTACCGAAGGTGGGCTTTTTGGCGATGCCTTTTGTAAAAGGCATAATCCATTAAATCACCATAATAAAAATTTTAGGCTGTAATATACAGATTTTTACTGTTTTATCAGGGTGTATTTTTACAATGGAAGATACTGTAGTTGGTAAATAGATAAAAAATGGGTTAGAAGATGTGGTTTATGTTACAGTGGAGGGAAAAAAGTAGGAAGTAGAGAAGTTCGCAAACCCATCATAACACTCCCTAAAGCGTGTATGCGATCTGTATGGGATTGGTAAAGAAAACTGAGATTATCTGATAATGTGTGCTTCCACTCCCACGCAAAACTGTCTCAACGAGTGAAAAACCCTCGATGCTCCGCTTTAACATCCTCAACAATTCTTTTAACCTCCTCAAAGACTGCTGGATCTTTTCGCACCTCTTCCTGATCCAGAAGCTTCGATGGGGGGCGTTTGTGTATCGTATCCTCACAGAACTTAATCCAGGATCTGGGGATCTCATTCTCTGGCTCAATACCTGCCATCTTAGCGAAGAATATGCTCCATGCGCGGGGTACAACGGTCATATCGTATCCGCCACCACCGAGTGCGAGCCACCTGCCATCACAGATTTGATGAGAGAGCTCATGCAGAAGGTCCCCGATTTTGCTGTATGCATTCGTCGTTAATGCAAGCTCTGTTAGAGGATCGTTTATGTGCGTATCTACTCCAAGCTGGGTTACGATGATCTCTGGCTCGAAAGCCTCTGCAAGCGGTGGGATAATTTCCCTGAATGCATAGAGATATGCATCATCGAAAGTGTATCTTGGAAATGGGAGATTGACCGCATAGCCCTCTCCTTCCCCCTCTCCGATCTCCTCAATTCCTCCTGATCCAGGAAAGAGATACCTTCCACTCTCATGGAGCGATACGGTTAGAACCGACGGATCATCGTAGAAGATCCACTGGACCCCATCACCGTGGTGGGCATCGATATCGATGTACATTACCCTCTCAACGTGCTCCTTCAGAAACTTAATCGCGATTGCAACATCGTTGAATATGCAGAATCCTGATGCACGACTCTCTGTTGCATGATGGAGCCCACCTGAGATATTGAACGCATGCTCAAACCCGCTCTCAAGAACAAGCCTTGCAGCCTTTAGGCTTGAACCCACGTAAAGTGAGGATGCTTCATACATCCCCTCAAATATCGGATTATCTCCATATCCAAGCCCAAACTCACCCAGAACGAAAGGTGATCTTGGAAGTTTCCCTTCACCTGCAGCCTTTACGGCATCGATGAATCTGGGGGTGTGAACCCGCATTATATCCTCTTTTGTGGCGTACTCGGGCTTCTCGATCTTAACACCCTTCACCCTGAATAATCCAAGTTCCATCATGAGCGTATACGTGAGAAGAAGCCTTACAGGATTTAACGGGTGAGATCTACCAAAGTTATACCGTAAAAAATCATCTGAATAGAGGATTGCAGCCTTATCACCCATTCAATCACCTGATCTTATCTCCTATCTTAACCTCGCGATCAGGGACGAGGAGCACGCCATCTCCTGCTGCAAGTAGCATCCCCTTTGACTCGATCCCGAAGATCTTTGCTGGTTCGAGGTTTGCAAGAACGATGATCTCTTTCTCAAGAAGCTCGTCTGGTGTATAAAGTCCTGCGATACCTGCCAGAATCTGGCGCGGCTTATCTTCACCAAGATCAACCATAATCCGTATGAGCTTCTTTGAACCTTTGACCGCTTCTGCCTCAACCACCCTGCCAGCGCGTATATCAAGCTTCTCAAACTGATCATAAGTGATTAAATCAGATTTTTCAACGCTTTCTTCACATCCCTCGATCCTTTGCTGCAAAATATCCTGCATACGCTCTATCGTCTCATCCTCGACCCGATCAAAGAGTATCATTGGCTTAGAAAGCTCTGACCCTGATTCAATCACCTTCAGTGCTTCTGTGATTGGGATCTCATGGATATCGCCCTTCATCCCAAGTTGCTCCCAGAGCGTTTCCATCTTTGATGGCATCACAGGCTCAAGGAGGATAGCAAGCGCTTTAACAATCTGGATTGCGTTCTTTATGACCTCTCCACACGCCTCTTTATCCTCTTTTACAAGCTCCCATGGTTTACGTGACTGGAAGTATGAATTGCCAAAGTTTGCAAGTGCCATCACAGAATCAACCAGACGTTTCGGTTCATACTCATCAATTGACGCCTTCACAAGTCCGATCGTCTCTTTGATCTTTGATATTACCTCTTCTTCGATCTTACCATCTGGAATCTTACCGAAGTTCTTGAAAGCGAAGAGAAGGGTCCGGTATGCAAAGTTTCCAAGGATTGCTAAAAGCTCGTTGTTGCACTTCTCCTGAAATACCTTCCATGAGAAGTTAAGCTCCTTTGTGTGCGAGGTGTAGCTTGCAAGGTAGTAACGCAGGAGATCTGGATGGAAGCCATTATCAAGGTACTCATCGACCCAGACGACATGACCCCGTGACTTTGAGAACGTCTTCTCATCTATCTTGACCATCCCTGATGCGATGATCGTCGATGGAAGCGCATAACCCGCACCTTTAAGCATCGCAGGCCAGAATATGCAGTGGTGGTAGACGATATCACTACCGATAAAATGCGTGATCCGAGCATTCTCTCCTTTCCAGTATTCTTCCCAGTCTCGACCTTCTCGAGCTGCCCATTCTTCCGTGGATGCGATGTAACCGATCGGTGCATCGACCCAGACATAGACGACAAGATCGTCACGTCCAGGGAATTTCACACCCCAATCGAGGTTTCTTGTGATACACCAGTCTTTGAGCTCGCCCTTCACCCATCCGAGGGCATAGTTTCGTGCGTTTGATGTACCTTTAAGTCCCTCAAGAAATTCAAGCAGAAAATCCTTGAACGCTGATAATTTGAAGAAGTAGTGCTCCTGTACCCTGAACTCAGCCTTTGACCCGCAGACATTGCATAGCGGATCGCGTATCTCGCCTGGCTCAAGATGTCGCCCACATCCCTGATCGCACTCATCCCCTCTGGCAGGTGCACCACAGTAGGGGCAGGTGCCATCAACATACCGATCAGGGAGGAATATTTTACATGCTGGGCAGTATGCAAGTTCGATCAACTTTGGGTAGACATAGCCACGATCGATAAGCGCTTCGGTGATCGCCTGTGTCCTTCTGTGATTAAAATCGGAATCTGTGCTTCCGTAGTTATCAAAGATGACGCCAAGCTTCCTGAACGTCTCATCAAAATACTTATGGTACCGCTCAACAAGTTCCTTTGGCGTTATCTTCAGGCTCTCTGCGTTGACAACGATCGGTGTTCCATGTGTATCAGACCCACATACAAATACCGGGTTCTCTCCGAGCTTCCTTAAAACTCTCACATAGAGGTCTGCAGGTACGTACGTCCTCAGGTGTCCAATATGAGCAGGTCCATTTGCATAAGGCAATCCGCATGTTACAACGTGTGGCGGCTCTCGCATATCACTCCCACTCAACGATCGTCGTGCCAAACTCACGCTCAAGGAACTTCATCGCATCATCTCGAGTGACTCGATGTCTTGTTGGAATCTTTTTGCGATTTTGTTTGCGCTTTGCAACTCTGTAACCTCTTCTTCGTAGAGAGACTGATACGTCCATCCCAAATATCCCGATATCAGGGTCATACTCCATTCCCGGAAAGTCTGTATGCTCTTCGATCCCGAATGAGAAGCCACCTGTTCTATCAAACTGGTAGTCTGAGATCAGGTTATCGTTGATCGAAAGCGCATCTTGTAAAAATTTTACCGCCCGCTCTTTGCGAAGCATAACCTTGCATCCGATCGATTCTCCCTTTTTCACCCCAAAGGGCTGTCTTGTTCGTTTTGAGATTGTTCTAACTGGTTTCTGTCCTGTTATCTCCTCAAGAATCCTCTCTCCATTGTTCAAACGGATACCACTCTCTCCAACACCCATGTTAACAACAACTTTATCGATCAGAACTTCCCGCATCTTATTCTCCATTTTAAGACCACCTACCCTATATACCCTATATTCCTTCAAGATCAAGTTCTATCTTCTCTTCACCGACGACAAAGACATAATCTGCGATCGTCTCGAACTTCGTACCATCATCGAGACTTTTGAGGATGATGCGGTTCGGACGTGAACTTCTCACCGTCTCGATCACCTCAATCTCACCAAGCTCACCTGAGTGCTTGCCGCCTATGATCATTGCTTTACTCCCCTCTTTCCGCTCGAAGACCTCTACGATCTCGTTGTTATCCAGCTGGAGTACAACAGAATCATAAGTTCTGATATCAACCTCGGAGAGGATGTTTCTCCCATCGTGCATGTTAAGCTGCGTCTTTCCACCTTTTAGGATTGTTTTATTATCCACACGACAGAGTTTAGTCTTTGAATCTTCCTCTTTGACCTTCGTGAGCGATAGTTTGCTATGTTCATCGATGAGAAGCCTGTAATGTTGATCTATCAGGGGAATTGAGATTATATCAAATAATCCTACTGGAAACCTGTGATCCTTCCTGATCTTACCGTTTACAAGAATCTGACCCTGGTTCAGGATTATCTTTGCCTCACGAGTGTTATCCGCAATTTTAAGCATATCCCGCACCACAAGAAGGAGCGGTATAGAACTCTCCTTTGAATGCGGACCAGGACTTGGATTTACGATCCATTTATTAGTTTTTCTCTCCACTCTCCAATTTTTTGGGGCTGCAACCCGCTTCTGATGTCTGCTCATACTTTACTCCTTTCCAATATCGCAATACGCTCTTTATCACTCAGATCAAGCTTTGTAATCATCACATTGGAGGGTTCAATCGGTCTCGGCACCTCTGTAAGGTCGGCTTTTGTTGAGGTGAGACCATCGACCGTGATCTTCCCACGCTTGAGATTGACCGAGCGAACGACCCCTGTATGATTTTTACCCTTACCTCGCATGAGTTTAACGGTATCACCCTTTTTTACAGGGAGTGAACGCCGATTGTACTTCTCTTTAAGCTCTGGTGAAAGGTGTGATCCCATATATTTACGCCTCACATGCATCGGGGCATTATACCTTGCCTTCCGCTGTTTTCGTGGCTGTTTTGATATCATCTAAAATCACCTGATCATACGATTATCGCTGCCGCAGATCCGATCTTCGGAAAACGCTCTGCGACCTCGCGTGCAACCGCGCCTTTTATCTCTGTACCCTTTGGAATACCTTTATCGTCAGTTATGACCGCTGCATTATCCTCAAAACTTATTCGCATCCCGTTTGCCCGCCTGAATTCCTTTTTCTGCCTGATTATAACCGCATGCAGAATCTGCTTTTTCATATCTGGTGTGCCTTTCTTGACCGAGACGACGACGAGATCCCCGATTCCTGCCTTCGGATATCGGTTCTTTACACCCCGGTATTTTTTTACAGCGATTATCTCAAGGACTCTCGCGCCGGTATTATCTACACAGGAGAGCCGCGCAGCCGTGGGCAATGCCTTGGGAATCTTAACACCTATAGCTTTCATAATCTCTCAATCACCACAAAGTTCTTTGTTTTACTCAAAGGACGACACTCTGCAATTTTTACAATATCCCCATCCTTAACATCGATACAGGAGGGATTGTGAACATGTAGTGTTGACCTTCGCTTCTCATACCGCTCGTACTTTGGTATCTTTTTCAGATATTCCCGCTCAACCAGAACTGTCTTATCCATCTTGCTACTTACAACCTTCCCTTCCAGGATCTGACCTCTAACACTAAGTTTACCATGAAATGGACAATTATGATCCGTACATTCATTATCTGGTGGTGTAACATCAATCCCTATATCTCTCGCCATATCATCTCCTCAGCTTACCCGTTCTATCCTCTGGTCTTGAGGTAATTAATCTACCATCGACCCTGACGCTTTTTCCATCCGGTAGGTGGAAGAGGAAAACCGATTGGGACTTTGGTATCATCTTTTCTGCACCTCTTTCTTCTATCACAAGCATATTGCGCGTCTCATCTATGACCCTGCCAGTAATTCCGATCATGGATCGCGTGGTATTATCTTCAACTACCACCTCCAGACCGATAAGCTCATGATATATCAGATTTTTCTGGGTGATCTTCATAGAGACCTTTATCCCATCCTTCTCAACGTGAGGATATAAATATTACTCCAGTTTAAGGGTGAATTATGATCAGGGTTGGCATCATCGGGGGCTCTGGGTATACGGGTCTTGAGCTTATAAGAATCCTTTTAAACCATCCAGAGGCTGAGATCGTTGCTGTAACATCGAGAAAACTCTCCGGGAAGTTACTAAAAGATGTCTACCCGCATCTTGTGGGCTTAACAGATCTAAAGTTCGAGGATGTATCGATCGATTCCATATCAGAGAGATCAGATGTGGTCTTCACCGCTGTACCGCACACACGTGCCATGGCGTATGTTCCCAGGATCCTTGAATATGGGTGTAAGGTGATCGACCTCAGTGCTGACTACAGGCTTGATCCAGGCGTTTATGAAGATGTTTACGGAATCGAACATAAAGATCCGAGGCGGGGGGTTGTTTACGGTCTCTGTGAGCTTTATCCAGAAATTGAGGGGGTTAATCTCATTGCAAACCCGGGATGCTACCCTACTGGTGCGATACTTGCAGCAGTACCACTTGTAAGGGCAGGACTTGTCGAGCGGGTGATATTTGATTCGAAGTCTGGCATATCAGGGGCAGGGGCTGAGCCGAGCGCAACATCACACTTCCCGAATTTAGCCGAGAATATAAAACCGTACAGGGTTACAACGCACCGACACCTGCCAGAGATGATTCAGGAGCTAAAAGGCGTTGACCCATCGAAGATCAGCTTCACACCCCATGTGATCCCAACGATACGGGGGATTTTGACAACGGCACACGTAATCCTTGAAAGAAGTATTGAGGAGGATGAGGTGCAGGCGATCTTCGATGAGTTCTACCATAATAAGCCTTTTGTGCGAGTGGGGAGGATTCCTGATCTCGCAAATGTTAAAGGATCTAACTTCTGTGATATCGGTTTTGAGCTTGAAAAGAGTTCAAATCGCATTGTAGTTATCTCTGCAATTGATAATCTGGTAAAAGGTGCATCTGGTCAAGCTGTTCAGAATATGAACCTCGTATTTGGGTTGAATGAACGAACAGGGCTTGATAATCTTGGTATTTATCCCTGATAGATAGGTTTATAAAATTAGAATTTAGATGGCTATTTATATGGTGGATGTTCTGGATCATCGCTCGCTAATTGAAGAGCGGCTCAGTGTATATCTCATGAATGATAAAGAAGGCATGAGACGTTCGATGTTGCAGATACTCCTTGAGAGGGGGGAATGCACAACCAAAGAGCTTCACGAACTCCTCACTGAAGCTGGCTTCGAAAAAACATATCGCGGGATATGCGCAATCCTCGGTTCGATGAACTCGAAGCTCGGGCTTCTTACGATCACAACTCGCAGCAGATCCAGGATCTATCAGATGAAGCCTGAATGCCGCGACGTGGTACGGTATGTCATGGAAAACTATCAATCCAGTGGAAGTGAGTTTGATTGAAGCGGTTTAACATTAGGGATCGCTTTAAAAAACTTGTATATCGCCATTACGAAAAAAATCTTGAAGAAGAGGTATTGAATTCTAAGATCCCTGTGCATATAGCGATCATAATGGACGGAAACCGTAGATACGCGTCCAGGCTGGGTGAGATATCCTACAGGGGTCATTTTTATGGTGCCGATGTCGTTGAGAATCTGATTGAATGGTCATTCGATCTTGGGATTTCACATCTAACCCTCTATGCATTCTCGATCGAGAACTTTGAGCGAGAAGAGCGCGAGAAGGCAGAAATTTTCAGGCTTATAACGACCAAGTTCGATGAACTTCGTTGTGATGATCGGATTCACAAAAACAGGATCAAGATAAACGCTATAGGGGATATCGATCTTCTTCCACCCTCGCTTCAAGATGCTATAAAGCGAGCAGAAGCTGCGACCGCTGATTACGATGGAATGCAACTCAATATTGCACTCGCATACAGTGGAAGAAGGGAAATCGTGCGCGCCCTCCAGAAGATGGGTGAAACGGTGAAAGAGGGAAAACTTCTACCCAGTGCGATTACAGAAGATACGCTCTCAGCGTTTCTTTACCAGAATAACAGCAGAGATGTCGATCACATGATAAGAACCGGGGGTGAGAACCGCACAAGCAACTTTTTACCCTGGCAGGCCAGTGGTAATGAGTGTAGCGCCTCTTTTCTAATGCCACTCTGGCCGGAATTCAGGCGTATAGACCTTTTACGGGCTATACGTACATACCAGAGGTGTGAGGCTGAAAAGACTGCTGAAGGTATTTTTTCATGAGGATTGCATCCGTACCATCTGAGTAATACGCAGGTATAATACCTTCCTTCTCGAATCCAAGCTTTTCGTAGATCTTCTGTGCCGCAAAGTTATCTACGCGCACTTCAAGCTGGACGTATGGTACCCTCTTCCTCCTGAATTCTTCAAGCGCATGATTCAATATCGAAATTCCAATTTTTCGCCTTCTATGGCTCTTACTGACAGCTACAGCAAAGATCCTTCCTCCGCCATCGAGCATCATGATCGAGATTACAAAAGCAACGATAACCCCCCGATCTTCCGCAACAAAAAATCCATCTGGAAAGAGTTTGGAGAGTTCAAGATAGATCATGGGGTCCTGATTCAATTTTCCCTCTTCTGCTATCTCAACGACCCGCTTGAAGTCATCGGACTGGAAGCATCTGATTCTAATCATACGCTATCACACCAACGTTTATCACAAGATCGCACCATAGCTTGTGCAATGGCCAAAGACGCTGAGAGATCTATCGCTGAGTACATACTTAAGTATTATAGGGGATCTGTGATCGAGGTCGGGGTAGGGTTCAGGCATACGGTGGCAGAACATCTTAACCGATCAGGGATTGATATCCTGACAACAGATATCCTCGACGAGGAGAAGATACCTGACGCTGTAAACTACATAAGAGATGATATCACCGAGCCTGATCTTGAAATTTATAGGGATGCGAGCTTGATCTATTCGATCAGACCACCAGAGGAGCTTCAGATCCCGATTGCGCGAGTTGCGTCACTTGTAGGTGCGGATTTGATACTCAAACCACTGGGGTGTGAGATCGTTGATCTATCGAGATATTTCAAGGTATGCGAGGTTGTAAATTATAGAGATGCGGTTTTCATGCTGCATCGGTTTTTTTAGCGTCTCTTAACCGCTGATAAAAAACAAATGAAAAAAAGGGGATTATGTCGCAGCCTTTGCTGCAAACGCCTCCTTTATGTCATTGACAATAACCGCTGTATGCGTGCCAGGTCCATATACACCCATCACACCAAGACTTTTGAGCTTTGGTACATCCTCCTCAGGTATTACACCACCAAATACAACGATGAACTCATCTTTTACGCCTTTCTCATCAAGAAGATCCATCAGCTCTTTTGCATAAGCCATGTGTGCCATCGAGTGGATGCTCACGCCGATTACGTTCACATCCTCCTGTATAGCGGTCTCAACGATCTCCTCGATCGACTGGAATCCACCGAAGATTACTTCCATCCCTGCATCTCTCATCGCACTCGATACAGTTACAGAACCTCTCCAGTGGCCATCAGCACCTGGCTTTGACATCAAAACCCTTATTACGCCTTCCATTTTATTTCCTCCGCCTCAGAATACGATGTTTGCTTTCCATTCTCCCCAGATATCCCTGTACGTATCGTAGATCTCCTGATTTATTGCGCCCTCTTTCGTAAGTTCCATGACAGTCGGCATGACATTCTCCTCACGCTCACAGACGCCCCGAAGCTTCGTAAGAAGCTCCTCGATCTTTTTGTTGTCCCGTTCTGCTTTGAGCTTGTCTATCCGTGCCATCTCAACCTTTGCGGCATCCGGGTTTGTCCTGAAGACCCTCAGCGGCGTTTCCTCCTCGGTGGTGTAGCAGTTGATACCGACGATACGTTCTTCCCCACTCTCTATCATCCGTCTTCGATTGTTGAATGAGCTTGTCATCTCCTTGTAGAGCCATCCGGTCTCAAGTGACTTCACAAGCCCTCCAGCATTTTCGATCTTGCCGAGATAATCCCAGACACGCTCCTCGATCTCATCGGTCAGCCACTCGATATAGTACGATCCGCCCATCGGGTCGATCACATTTGTAATATTCGTCTCCTCCTTCAGGACCTGCTGGGTCCTCAATGCAAGAAGTACCGCCTCCTCGGATGGCAGGCAGAGGGCTTCATCATACGAGTTTGTGTGCATCGACTGGACACCCCCGATCGCGGCTGCAAGTGCCTGATATGCAATTCGAACGATGTTAACCATCGGCTGCTGTCGTGTAAGTGTGGAACCTGCTGTCTGGATATGGAACCTGAACGCAAGAAGTTTCGGATCTGTAACCCCATACGTATCCTTCATCAGCTTGTACCATACCCGCCTTGCTGCCCTGTACTTTGCGATCTCCTCGAAGAAGTCATTATGCGCGGAGAGATGGAATGCAAGCCTATTTGCAAACTCCTCTATCTTCCTGCCACGACCGAGCATGTGATTTATATGCTCTATCGCATTTGCAAAGCCGAAAGCGAGTTCCTGCACCGCATCGATCCCTCCCTCACGGTAGTTATAGGTCGTGAAGTTGATCGGGTTCCATCGTGGAACGTTCTTATCAGCGGTGCACCACTCTATTATATCGCAGGCAAGCTTCAGCCTGTGAGCAGGATCAAGCGCCCGGTACTGGAGGCACCCTATCGACATTGAGAGCAGGTCGTTCTGGGTCGTTCCCATGCAGGTCTTGAGATCGTGTCCCCGTTCCATGTAGACGTTGAAGTACATCGAGGCCGTGATTGTTGCAGCAGCATCCTCAACCACGAGTGCGACCCCGATCTTATCGATCGGCAGCCCCTCCACCATCGCGGCAAGTGCCGGTTTGCAGTATAAGGGCACACCATCAGTACCGACCTCAGGACCAACCCTTCGATCGTGGGGGTCCATCCCAGCCTGGGTCAATGAATCAACGGCTGCGCTGAAACCTGTCTGCCCTTCCTCATAAAGCATCCTCCACCTTGCGTTAGTCTCTTCTGGCGTTGCAAACCCTGAGAACATCCTTGTGGTCCACACCTTTCCACGGTACATCGTTGGATGTACGCCCCTCACGTAAGGGGGCTTTCCTGGAAAACCAACCTTCTCAAGATAATCATGGTCCTTCAGATCGAGCGGGGTATATAGCGCTTTTACAGGTATACCTGAGTATGTCTTGAACTCAGGCTTGCGCTCACACCCTTCTAACAACTTTGACCATTCTTTTTCCTCTGCTTCTATCTTATCTAAATCCATCTCTTCACCCCATTTAGACGTCATTTAAATTCATGATATTTAAAGAACAATTACGCTAATAATAAATCTTTCTAAAATGCTTGTTTCCTTCAGCATCCCAAAATAACTTTACACCCCAGCAAGATTGCCATGGTTGTGTTAGCTCGGAGATGAATAAATATAAAAAGCCATAATCGAATCTTACAAAATATAGGTGATGCGAGATGAGTGATGAGGATGAACTTGAAGCGATAAAGAAGCGGAAGCTCGAGGAATTGATGAGAAAAACTGCTGAACCAGAAGAGATTATTTCCTCTCCGATCACGATAACAGACGCCAGTTTCGAGGAGATAATCAAAAAGCACCCGCTCGTCGTGATAGACTGCTGGGCTGCGTGGTGTGGGCCCTGCAGGATGATAGCCCCAACAATCGATGCGATGGCAAGGGATTATGCAGGTAAGATCGTCTTCGGAAAACTCAACGTCGATGAGAACCCGAACACATCGAGAAAATACCGCATAATGTCAATTCCATTGCTTTTAATATTCAAGAATGGAGTGCATGTTGATCAGATCATTGGAGCAGTTCCAAGAGAGATGATCGAGCAGAAGATCAGGCGATACCTGTGAGACTTATAACGATCTATGATAACAACCTCTATGATGAGCGACTGATGAGTGGATGGGGTTTTTCCTGCCTTGTGGAAGCTGGGGATAGACGAATTCTCTTTGATACAGGCGGCGACCCATCGATCCTGCTTGATAATATGAAGGTGCTCGGTATCGATCCCGCGAGTATCGATCTTGTTCTACTCTCGCATGCACATCAGGATCATACAGGAGGGATTTCTGCCGTTATCAGAGAAGGATTAAGCTTATACCTGCCCACATCATTCCCTGAAAGCTTCAAAGGTGCGTTAAGAGCACGTGGAGTTGAGATCATTGAAGTGGAGAAAAGCTGTGAGATCTCAAAGGACGTTTATACAACAGGTGAGCTTGGAAGCTGGATAAAAGAGCAATCGCTTGTTATTGCGGCAGAACCTGGTCTCGTTGTTATAACAGGATGCGCACACCCTGGAATCGTTGAGATACTCAAATACGTCAGGAATGAATTTGATGCAAAGATCTACCTTGTTCTCGGTGGTTTTCACCTCGGCGAGCGGAATGTATCACGTGCGTTTCTGGAGCTTGGGGTTCTGAAGGTTGCACCCTCTCACTGTACCGGTGGGATGGCGAGTGCATACCTTGAAAGAGCATACCGCGAGAACTTCATCATGAACGGAGCAGGAAAGGTGATCGAGGTATGATAGATGATCTGATCGTTAAGATCGATTCATGTGATGAATGTGAGAAGTGTGTTGACGTCTGCCCGACTTATATCGTTAGCGAAGAAGATCTATTCTCACCTCTGAGAAGGCTTAAAAGCGCAAAGCAAATATTTGAAGACGAGAAAGTCTCAGAAAGGATCGTTGAGTCGATCTACAACTGTCCTGAATGTGCACGATGTGACGAAGTCTGCCCAAAAGAGATCAAAATCTCTGAGATCGTCGCCATAGCAAGGATGGAGCTTGTAAAGCGTGGATTTGCTCCACTTGAGGGTCATAAAAAGATCATCAATGGAATCATGGAGAAAGGGAACTCGGTCAATGGTAACCCAGATGAGCGATTAAACTGGCTTCCAGAACCTTTTGAAGAGCGAAACTCAGATACACTGCTTTATCTTGGATGTCTGCCATCGTATCTCGTAAAAAATGCTGCCAGATCATCATACCTTCTGCTTAAAGCCGCAGGGGTTGATTTCAGGATACTCGAAAATGAGGGATGCTGTGGTGTTTATCTCTATGATGCAGGTATGATCGATCAGGCGCATGAGGTCTTTGCTGAAAATACTCAAAGGTTCAAGAATCTGGGAATAAAAAGGATCATAACGCCATGTGCAGGTTGTTACAGGTGCTTCAAGCGGTATTATCCTGCGTTGATCGAGGATGCTGATTTTGAGGTTCTCCACATCGTTGAAGTTCTGCATGAACTTTTGAAGAAGGGTAAGCTGAGATTTAAGACGAACGAGGGTGGTAAGGCATTGACATATCATGACCCATGCCGGCTTGGACGAAAAGAAGGACTATACGATGAGCCCCGTGAGTTACTTGCTGCATCCGCTCACACGATCGATGAGCTTGATGAGAACAGAGCTATGGGTATGTGCTGCGGAGCTGGAGCTGGTATAAGATCGATCTACAGGAATCTATCGATGGAGATAGCTTCAATCCTCCTTGATGCAGCATCAGAAACCCTTGTAACATCCTGCCCGTTCTGTGCGTTCAATATGAGCTATGCATCGAGAAAGAAGGAGAAAGATGTGGATGTCAGATATCTAACCGAGGTTCTCCATGAAATGTGCGATCTGTCCTGATAAGACGTGCTACACCGGTAAGAACTGCACGAAGATCGAGCTTGAAGTGATAAAAGAGATGATCGATGCGTTTGATGAGCGGGTCATGCAGATCTCGGCAGGTATCGAATCGAAGGGCTATATGAAGCTCACACGTCTCGAGGAGCTCATCGAGTTTGCCCGCCAGATGGGTTTCAAGCGTCTTGGGATTGCGTTCTGTATCGGGCTTTCGGATGAAGCTAAGGTTTTGCATGAAATTCTATCAAAGGAGTTTGAAGTTGAATCTGTCTGCTGCAAGGTTTGCGGGATTGATAAGCGTGAATTTGGACTTGATAGGTTGAAAAGGGAAGAGGTACGGCATGAAGCGATGTGCAACCCTGTAGGGCAGGCCAAGCTTCTCAATGAAAAGCAGACCGAGCTTAATATTATTTTCGGGCTCTGTATCGGGCATGACATCCTCTTTTCAAAGTATGCAGATGCGCCTGTTACAACGCTTGTGGTCAAGGATCGGGTACTTGCACATAACCCGCTTGGCGTGATCTATTCAGGATATTACAGACACAGGTTATGAATACACCCCCATCCAATCTCCCAGACCATCCGGGCGTTTACCTCTTCAAGGATGTGAACGAGAAGATACTCTACATCGGTAAGGCAGGATCAATAAAGAAACGCGTCAGCACCTACTTCAGAAAGTCAGAGAACCTCCCGGATAAGATCCGCCTGATGTTAAAGCATGTAAAATCTCTTGACTTTATCCTGACAGCGACCGAGAAAGAGGCACTGATTCTCGAGGCGACCCTGATAAAACGGCATAAGCCAAGGTACAACACCCAGCTCACTGATGATAAGTCCTATCCCTATATCAGGGTCTCAGATGACTCATATCCCTCGATCTCGATCGTGAGAAGAACCGATGAAGAAGGGGCTTACTACGGACCTTTCACAGATCTTCGTTCGATGAAACAGGTCTTCAAGCTCCTGAGACGGATCTTCAAGTTAAGAACCTGCAAGAGGATGAGAAAAGACGGGTGTTTGAATCGCGAGATGGATCTCTGCCTTGCTCCGTGTGTGAATGATATCGATCCTGAGCTGTATCGTAAAAAAGTTCGATCTGTTGTCTCGATTCTTGAGGGAAGGATCGAGGATGTGATAGGTGAACTTGAGATTCTCATGTGGGATTTATCATCGAGGATGAAGTTTGAAGAGGCGGCAACGGTTCGCGATCAGATTGAGGAACTTAGATCGGTCTTCGAGGATCTTAAGACTACAGGGCGGGGAGAAGATCTCGATGTAATCGGGTTAAAATCGATCAAGGAAGGTGTGATCTCGCTACTCCTGTTTATGGTGCGTGACGGGCGGATCGTGGGGCGAGAGCGTTTTCTGCTTTCTGAGGTCGAGGATATCGATGCCTCACTAACATCTCTGATCTCGCAGTATTACCTGACATCGAGCGTTATCCCTCACAGGATCATCGTACCCAGAATACCTCTTGAGAAGGAAGTTCTTGAGGAATGGCTGAGTGAGAAAGCGCTCAGATCTGTTGTAATAAGCCTCCCTGAGAAAGAAAAAGAGCTAAAGCTTCTCAATCTGGCAGAAAAATGTGCAGCGTTCACAGTACCATTAAAAACACCTGATTCTTCGCTGGTATATGATTTTAAGAGTGAACTTTATCTTGAGCATGAGATAGATCGCATTGAAGCTTTTGATGTTTCAAATATTGGTGGACTATATGCTGTTGGATCGATGGTTGTTTTTGAGGGGGGGAAAGCAAAAAAGAGCGATTACAGGAGGTTCAAGATCAAGACTGTGGAAGGTATCGATGATGTTGGGATGATGGAGGAAGTTCTTGGCAGGAGATTGAAGAACGATTCACTACCGATTCCCGACCTGATAATGGTGGATGGCGGCAGGGGACAGCTCAATGCAGCTTTGAGGGTGATCGATGAGGTGGGGTATGATATCTTAGCGATCGGGCTTGCGAAGCGCTTTGAGGAGATATATATTTCCGATAGAAAAGGACCCATACGGCTCAAAAGTACTTCTCCAACGCTCAAACTACTGAAGCAGATCAGAGATGAGGCACATCGTTTTGCGATTCAGTATCACCGAGAATTGAGGGATAAAGAGATTGAAGCATCCCTTCTTGACAGGATCGATGGGATTGGAAAACAACGAAAGACTGCACTTCTCAAACACTTCGGGTCAATCGATGCGATAAGATCTGCGAGCCTTGATGAGATCAGGGAAGTTTCTGGTTTTGGAGATAAAACTGCACAAAAGGTGTATGATGCGATTCATTGAGAAGCGTTCGCTTTTTATATCATTGGGGGAGAGAGTTTAGTAGTTCTATGAGACTCGTGATGAAGTTCGGCGGTTCTTCAGTTGCAGACGGTGAGCATATACGCCATGTTGCCGAGATTGTTTCACAGCAGCGTTCACTTGGGGATGAAATCGTTGTTGTGACATCGGCACTCGGTGGTGTGACAGACAGTCTGATCGGGGTCGCAAAGAGGCTCTCAAGGGTAGAAGATGAACTCAAGATACTTGAGACTACGATCAGATTGAGGGATCAGCACACACAGGCTGCAAGGGATGCAATAGGTGATTCTGAGATCGTAGCGAACGTTGAGGATGTGATCACGCTCAGGATGGATGAACTTGAGAAGGCACTCATCGGGGTCTCACATCTCGGAGAACTCACAGATAGAACACTTGATTACATAACATCCTTTGGGGAGCGGCTTGCTGCGCCAATACTTGCAGGTGCGATCAGCACACTTGGGACTGAGGCGATAGCGTTCACAGGTGGGGAGATCGGGCTTATAACCGATAAAAATTTCCAGAACGCAACGCCACTGAGTTACGCCGAGAAACGGATTAAAGAGACGCTTCTACGAGATATTAGTAGATATATACCGGTTGTTACAGGGTTCATCGGCGAGACCGAGAAAGGGGTGATCACAACCCTCGGAAGAGGTGGGTCAGACTATAGTGCCACGATAATCGGCGCTGCAATCGATGCGGATGAGATCTGGCTCTGGAAAGATACATCCGGAATCATGAGTGCAGATCCTCGAATCGTCCCGGATGCACGAAAGATTCCTGTTATATCTTACGTCGAAGCGATGGAACTCTCATACTTCGGGGCAGAAGTACTTCATTCAAGATCAATGGAGCCTGTGATCCGAAAAAAGATACCTCTAAGGGTTAAAAATACCTTCAAGCCAGATGAACTGGGGACGCTGGTCATTGAGAAGCCCGAGAAGGTCGATGATGTCGTCAAAGCAATAACCGTGATCCGCGAGTGTGCACTCGTCAATATCAGTGGGTTCGGGATGGTCGGCGTGCCAGGGGTTGCAGCTGAGGTCTTCGGTGCACTGGCACGAAAGAATGTTAATATCATGATGATCAGTCAGGGCTCATCCGAACGTGCGATCTCGATTCTTGTGGATAGAAAAGATTTGAAAAAAGCCATATCCGCGCTTGATTCGTGCTTCCCCAACATAAAGAAGGAGATCGTTCATACAGACGGTGTTTCAGCGCTTGCTATCGTTGGTGCAGGGATGGCTGGAACGCCAGGAGTTGCAGGACGCATATTTTCAGCTCTTGGATCAAATCAAATCAATGTGATCATGATCAGTCAGGGCTCATCCGAGTACAACATCTCGATGGTCGTCAGTGAGGTGGATATCGAGCATGCGGTCAGGGTGATACATGCTGAGTTTGGGCTGGGGGAGAAAGCAGTATGCTGAGGCTTGGTAAGGATGAACTTCATGGGAAATATGCACTTGTGCTTGGTGGTGGGAAGTTTGGCACGATTGCAGCACGCTTCCTTGCAGCGTGTGGATCAAAGATAATAATCGTTGATCTGAGAGATGATTGTGAGGCGCATGATCTTGTAAACTCAGTTAAAGACCCTTTTGATCAGGATGTTGAACTTGAGCCAGGAGAAGTGGTATTTCTCGCTTGCGATGCGCTGGACTTCTTTGAGCGGTTCATTGAGATTAGAATTCCATTTATCGTCGTTACAGCGATAACAAAGCATTTTGCAGGTATTTACGCTGAGAGAATCCTGAAAGCGAAACATAAAATATCGAGTGATATCACCTGCATAGCCGACGGGTTTGATGGAATAGCCGAAGAGATCGATTACGGTGTCTTTGAAGAGTATGGAATTGCAACAGCAAGCTATATGTCGTTCGGGATGGTCTGCCCTGATGATTGTTATCCAGGTAAGGTCTGTACAGTTACAGGAAAACCTCGTGGCAGGCCCATGTATGAGATACTTGAAGATGTTATGAGCGTTCTCGATCTTGCGGTTGTGCTCCCAAGCTATCAACTCGGTAGAGGGGTTGGGGGAGTAATGGGTGAAGATCTGATAAGAATGCGAGATCAGTTTGAACGTTTTGATGAGGGCAACTGCGGAATCGCAACCGCATGTCTATGTCACGGCGTTATCAACACATTTAGGGTTGAGAGAAGAGATGAGGAGGTGTCTTAAATTCATTTAGAAGATGTGATTAAGATCCCACTTGATGGGGTGATGATCGATAACCCACCCATCATCGACGAAAGCCTTACGCTCAAGGATCTTGTCAACACAATGCTAAAGATACAGAGTGATCATGTCTGGGTCGTTGAGGATCATTCGAGCATGAAACTTCTCGGGATAATCACCGAGTGCGACTTTTTACGTGCGATGCGAAAACCCGCGACAGGCATGGAGATCGGATGGGACCTTCTGAGCCTCAAATCGATCCGATATCACACCGTCCATGAAGCACGGGATCTGATGGTCTCAAACCCAATCACCTGTGATCCGTCCACCTCGGTTGGGGAGGCTATTGAGCTGATGCTGCGTAACCGTGTGAGGCATCTCGCGATCGTCGATGATGACCGACTCGTGGGTGAGTTCACGGTCTGCAGATTGATCAGGCTGATAAGGGCACATCTGCCGGAGGATTGAATGGCAGAGGTTACACTCCTTCTTGAACTCGGGCTTGCCCTTATCCTTGCCAAGCTATGTGGCGAGGTATTTGAGCGCATGGGACAGCCTGCAGTGATCGGTGAAATACTTGCAGGTGTCATTCTTGGGGGAGAGGTGCTTGGTGGACATCTCGGGATAGACCTGCTTTCTGAGCCGTTCAAGGCATTTGCAGATGTTGGTGTGATGATTCTCCTGTTTCTCTCGGGAACAGAAGTTGAGTTTGCAGAGCTTAAAAAAAGTGGAAAACTCTCATCAGCTGTTGCATTCGGTGGCATAACAATACCGTTCATTGGTGGATATGCTGTGATGATCCTGTTTGGATACGGGTACATGGAGGCGCTGCTGGTCGGCGCAACCTTAACAGCAACGAGTGTTGGAGTCACAGCCCGTATTTTGATGGATGTTGGAGGTCTCAACACCCGTGCTGGTACATGCATACTCGGCGCGGCTGTGATCGATGATGTGCTCGGCATCATCATACTTGCGATCATATCTGGTATTGCAGTGGTCGGTGGAGTTGAACTCAATAGCCTGTTCGTTCTTGCGGTTAAGATTATCATATTCTTTATTATCACGTTATACCTCGGTCTCAAGGTCATCGGCAAGGTTGCAGAGATTGAGAACCGCATGATCTCTGCAAAGGCGTTTCTTGCACTATCACTCTCACTCGGCTTTATATTCGGGGTGCTCGCAGAAGAGATGCAGATTGCAGCGATTACCGGGGCCTTTGTCGCAGGACTGATCGTTGGAGAGACGCCGTATAAGAAAATAATCAGTGAAGATGTGAAGGTTCTCGGCTACGGCTTCTTCATACCGCTCTTCTTTGTATTCACAGGCGCCTGGATCGATTTTTCATCATTTGCAAGTGCAGGAGGGGTGATAATTGCAGCGCTCATCGTTGCGATAGTCGGGAAGCTCATTGGCTGTGGAATCCCTGCACTGCTCATGAAGTCATCAAAACTCGAATCGACGATAATCGCTATCGGAATGATTCCAAGGATGGAGATGGGACTGATCATCGCTGCAATCGGAGTTAATCTTGGGATGGCGGGCGATCCTGCTGGAATCGTTGCAAAGGAGACACTGTCGCTCGCCGTCGTGGTCTCGATCGTTACAGGACTTATACCACTATTCTTTTTGAAAGGGCTCATTGAGCGGTATGTTCAGGATGTTTGAAAAATCGCTTCATGAGGAACTTCTCTATCTCAATCACGAAGAGGTGATGGGATTGGTGTGTAGATATAAGCTGGGATACTGTAGTGAGAAACGTCAAAATCAGAACTTCTTGAGCTTGAAAAAATAAGGGGGATGGAGTTTGCCAGGGGAGAGATCATTATTTAACAGGGACTTAGAAAGATATATCTAACCCTTCAAAAAGATTTCGTGACATGCCTGGTGAGGTTGAACTCTTCTTCTTATTATTTGTGGCGGGGTTGACCGTGAAGATCGCGTCAGGAGATAGCCTTGTCTGGCTTCCAAAGGGGATTAAGATATTTTTGGTCTACATCGGAATTCCTTCGGTTCTTATATCAACGCTCCTTTCATCACAGGATCTGGGAGTTGAGTTCTCATCTGCTGCAGCGGTCACCGTGATCTCGATCTTTTCAATTCTTGGAATCTCAATAGCCTACCATAAATGGACCGGGCGAGGGGATGCTGATGTTCTTCTGCTCGTCAATAGCTTTCCAAATGCAGGTTTTCTCGGTCTTCCAGTCTGCTACATCCTCTTTGCTGATGCGGGGATGTTCTATGCCTCGATCTATGTACTATTTGGCACGCTCATACATTACAGCATCGGGGTTTTTACATCGATTTATATCAAGGATGGAAGTATAAAGAAAGGTCTCGAGGGTATCAAACGATTTCCTGGATTTTATACAATGGTACTTGTATTTCTAATCGCACTCTTTGATCCAATCCTGCCACAAAGACTCACATCAACGTTGAGCTTTCTTGGGAGCGTCACAATAATCCTCGCGATCTTCTTCATCGGGTTTTCAATAAACTTCGAGAGCAGGATAAAGGATTTTATGGCAGATCTCTTCCATGTTACAACCTTCAGATTTTTACTCTCACCGCTCTCAGTCCTGTTACTCTGTCTCTACTTCAGGATAGAGCCTGGGGCGCTTCTTGTGCAGTCGATGATGCCACCTGCGATTGGAAGTACGATAATAGCTGCGTACTACGGGATGAATTATGGGGTCGCTGCAAATGTAACATCAGCCCTGACAATCTTATTTATGGTCGGATTCTTTCTTTTAATCTATGTATTCAGGTTTTGAGAAGTGATTGTATCTTCCCCAGCCAGCGTAGAATTTATGAAGGATGCTGATCTCGATCTATTCAAGAAGGACGGTTTGCTTGAGGTGACAGGACGATGAAAAAAGAACTCAAACGAGTTGATCAGTTCATTCATGAGATTGAACCAGAAGGAGATATGAGAGTTCCTGGAAGGATTTTTGTCTCACAGAAACTTCTTGATCTTGTTGAAGATGAGACGATAAAGCAGGTTGCCAATGTTGCGACGCTCCCAGGGATACAGAAGTACTCGATGGCGATGCCTGATGTTCATTATGGTTATGGTTTCCCGATCGGTGGTGTTGCGGCATTCGATGTGAAGACCGGGGTTATAAGTCCAGGCGGGGTTGGGTTTGACATAAACTGCGGTGTGCGCGTGATGCGAACCGAGCTTGAGTCAGCGGATATCACCGATCCAAAGCGGCTCATCGAAGAGCTATTTCGTGACGTCCCATCAGGTGTCGGGTCTGAGAGCGAACATGTCAGGCTAACAGAGAAAGATCTGATGGAAGCGTTTGAGTATGGTGCAGAATGGGCGGTTGAGAACGGCTACGGTGTAGAGGAGGATGTTCGACACTGTGAAGAAGAGGGGCATATCGAGGTTCAGGATCTCAGCCTCATAAGCCAGAGGGCACGGAAACGAGGGATAAAGCAGCTTGGGACACTTGGAAGCGGAAATCACTTCCTTGAGGTGCAGTATATCGATGAGATCTTTGATGAGGAGGTAGCAAAGGCGTTTGGACTGCACAGGGGTCAGGTTACGGTGATGGTTCACTGTGGGTCACGGGGTGCAGGCCATCAGATCTGCACAGATTACTTAAAGGTGATGGAGAAGGCATCAAAGAAATATAAAATAAAGCTCCCGGATCCGCAGCTTGTTGCAGCCCCGATCGAGTCCGAGGAGGGGCGGGCGTACCTCGATGCGATGTCTGCTGCTGCAAACTATGCATGGGCGAACCGACAGATGATAACCCACTGGGTGAGGGACGCGTTTGCGACCGTGTACAAGCGGGAGATCGAGATGGATCTGATCTACGATGTCTGTCACAATATCGCGAAGATCGAGGAGCATGATGTGGATGGAAAACGGATGAAAGTCTGTGTCCACAGGAAAGGGGCAACAAGAGCATTCCCGCCTGATCACCCCGATGTTCCAGCCGCTTACCGATCTGTTGGACAGCCAATTTTGATCCCGGGAAGCATGGGGACCGCGTCCTTCATCCTTGTGGGTACCCAAAGAGCGATGGAGTTGACATTCGGCTCGACATGTCATGGAGCAGGGAGGCTAATGAGTCGTCATGGAGCGAAGAAGCGGTTCAGGGGGTCTGATATCAGAAAAGACCTCGAGCGTCACGGGATCATCGTGAAGGCAACCCGGGATTCTGTCATCTCTGAAGAAGCTCCAGAGGTCTATAAAGAGAGTTCAGAAGTGGTAAATATCGTTGATAAGCTCGGAATCGCAAGGAAAGTTGCAAGGCTCATGCCAATAGCTGTTGCGAAGGGATAAGCTAAAAAGGGCTAATAGAAAAGCGATTAAAATATTTCAACTCCATCATCCATCGGATCGATGATCTCCTCCCCACTTGCTGCATCAAGCTGCATGAAGCCTTTATCTCCCTCAATCTCCCAGATTGGAAGGTAGATGAGGTGTGATTCAATCTCAATATCTTCCTGTTTAGGCTTAAATACCCACTGCTCTGAAATTATCGAATCTGTGGAGGTCTTATCAAAGCTCACGATCTTCGCATTCTCCTCGACAACCTGTTCAATTACGATCTCGCTTAAAGATGATGCATCAACCTCAACTGGTTCTACCATCGCCTCGCTCTCTGGAAGAAGATCAACGACATCCTCGGGTATCCCAGTCTCAAGCCTTCTACCCGTAATTCCATTGAATAGGACTCTTCCTCTGCCTTCAAGTTCAACCGGGCGCTGACTGCTGTGTAAAATACTCCTGAAAGCATAATTAAAACTCCAGATCGGGATGTACTTGAGCTGAATGGATATGACCGCACGGAAATTTTTATCCGCGATCTTGAGCGCTTTCTTCTTATCAAGCTTGATCGGGAATGTTGGTATCGTATCTGACCTAACATCCCCAAGATCGATCAGAAAATCAGATCCTTCAATATTCGCGATAACTGCCATCCCGATCTCCCGTGAAAACCTCTCACGATCCCAGATAATCAGTTTATCGGAGTTAACACGTGTTCTATCTTCGATTTTTCCTGTTACAACGATAAGAATTCTTCCATCAACCTCTTCGGCTATATTACTGTAGTAATCAGTTTCTCCGTTCTTCAATATCTCTTTCAGAATGATCAGAACCCTCTTTCCATCCTGTTTTGCGATAAGATCAAAGTCGTAATCGAGCGAGTCTTCAACCCTGTAACCACCTTTCTTGAAAACTTCTTCAAGGACTTTGACACCTTTCTTCCCACCCATACTACAACTATATTAACCAAGTAGATAAAAATATTCCTGATGTCGAAGATGATGAGAAGAGCGCCACCACCAGCGATCTCGAAGATCAGGGATGCGATCTACGATGTAACCTTTGATCCAAAGAGAATGGATGGAAAAGTGATCGCAAATATCTCGTATGTGGATTCTAATGATCTTGATAGCGTAATTGATATATACAGGAGATTGCATCGTTCGGGTTTAAGTATAGGTCCTTACATAAAGATAGTTGATGAAAATACGGGGGGTAAGGTTGGAATTCTGACAATTTGTAGCATCACGATCGATGGGGTACTCTTAAAGTCTGCTGTACCGTCAAATCCGATAGGGGGAGGTGTGCTCTATGTGGAGAGTGTGAGAGGCGTGCGGTTCACAGATTTCCTGAAGTATGAGAGTACAACAATGGATCCGCTCGAGACCCTGGCAGGCATGGGTTTAACCTCAATTATGAAGGTTGTGGAGACAGGGTCTGGCAGGATACTTGCGAATGTCAGGGAAGTTCCGATGATCGCAAAGGATGATGTCGAGGCTTTGCTTGGGGATATGGTGGATGCAGGGTTTAGCGGAGTAATAGAGGTGGGAGAGCCGAATACAGACATCTTTGATATCCCAACAGGCAGAGATCATTTCGGGATTGTGATCGCGGGCGGCATAAATCCGCTTGTCGCAGCCGATGAGATGGGTATTGCGGTTGAAAACCACGCGATGAGGCAAATTGTCGAGATCTCGGAGATGGAGAGGATCTCAGATGTCTGATAAAGCAGATCTCTATGAGAAGACTGATCGATATCACGGGATGCTTGAGGAGGCGCTTTCCAACCTCCGGGTAACCCAGATGGGTGAAGAGATCGAAAAGATCGTGGATGAGTTTCTGACGATGGCAGAGTCATATTACAGGGATGGAATCCACTTCAGGAAAGAAGGGGATATGGTGAATGCGCTCATCTGTTTCACGTATGGTCATGGATGGATCGATGCGGGCGTGAGGCTTGGAATTTTCGCGGTGAACAGATGAACAGGATTGTGGTACTTGGAATTGATCCTGGAATTGCGACCACAGGCTGGGGTATTGTTGAATCAGGTAAGGGAAAGATGAGGCTCATCGATTGCGGGCATATCTCAACCCCAGCCAGGATGAACGTGGGAGAGAGGCTTGAGATGATCTATGATGAAATAACTGCTGTTATCTTTTCGTTCAGTCCAGATGAGGTTGGGATAGAACGGCTTTACTTCAACACAAACGTCAAGACCGCGATGAGCGTGAGTGAGGCAAGGGGCGTTCTAATGCTTGCCTCCCGTCGTCAGGGCGTCGATATCTTTGAGTACACGCCTCTGGAAGTTAAACAGGCAATTACTGGGTTCGGTAGGGCGGATAAGGCTCAGGTAGGGGGGATGGTCAAGGTACTTCTCGGCCTTTCAGAGGTTCCAAAGCCTGATGATACCGCGGATGCGATCGCTGTTGCGATATGTCATATAAATAGAAGGAGTGGGAAGTAGAGGTTAACCCTTTGGTGCGTACATTCTTTACACCGTGCAAGCAGTATATTTATGGTCTTGAGCAAAGCTGTTTATACTAAAACAAAGCAACAAAATATATGGGCAGAAAGCGAATCTACGAAGTTGCAAAACGCATACCAGCAGAAGAACTCGACAAAAGGATCAAGAGGCTCGAAAAGGATACAGGAGTTCTCAAAACTTACAGAAGAGCAGAAAGAGAAACTGAAGGAAATGCTCAAGGGAAAAGAATGGACAACGAAGGAAGTTCAGGAACTCATTGAAGCAGAATTCGGAGTTATCTACTCCTCATGGCAGGTCAGGAGAATCCTGAAATCGTTTGGAATGAGATACGCCCTGTCAGAGGGATTACAGAAGGGCAGATAATGCAGAAGACACTTTAAAAAAACTTAGATAAGGTTGAAATTCGTCAATCAGACGTAATAGGATTCGTCGATGAGATGGCAGTCGAAGCAAATGCAAACAGAACGAGACTCTGGAGCTTCGATAAGCCTCTTAAGAGAGTTGCTACCTACGTTAAAGCCAAAGTCGCAGGGCTCTATTGTATAAATGGAGAGAGCCTAATAGAATTTCCTGAGAAAAATAAAGCCGAAGACTTCACAGCGTTTCTAAGAAGAATAAGGGAAGCAAAACCTGAGAAACTGAACATTTCACCGGTTTACCTCCCTTCTTACTCTCCCGATCTGAATCCAATTGAAAACATCTGGAAGAGCGTTAAAAGAGCAGTTTCAGAGAGATCTCCACTGAATATGGAAGAGCTGAAGGAAACAATTGCTGAAGCCTTCAAAAAACTTACAGAATCGATATCCTCTGCAAAAAGCTGGATTGAAAAGTTCCTGGATAATAAGTTTAAGATGCTATGCACTTAACTATAATATAGTTCCATTGATATTTCCAAAGAAAGACTTCGATATGGGTAAGCTTCCTGGTAAACTCAGTTATCTTCTCTCAATATTTGATAAAAGGGATGTAAACAAGGAAAAAGCATTTTTTAATGATCTGGTGAAGCGTTTCAGGACAG
>JAOQII010000011.1 GCA_026134025.1 Candidatus Syntropharchaeum sp. | reverse complement strand
CGGACATAGGGCATGACATAGAAAAAAAAATAGAACTGTTAAAAACCTGGGGATGGTTAAATGTCTGAACTAACAGGAAAAAAAGCTGACAGGATTGTTTCTGACTGGAACGAAAGAATCAGGGTTGCTTACCGGTTAAGAAAAAACAATGTGAAATATGGTGGCAAGAGCGTTGAAGACATATACAGGGATGCAAGGAAATATTACAGGGGAGACTGGAAAAGCGGCATAATACCTGTAAACAGGATGTTCAGTTTTGGCCGGAGTCTTATACCTTCAGTTTTTTTCAGAGCGCCTCGCATAACGGTTACAGCAACAAAACCGAACATGTCATTTCATGCCAGGATTGTTGAAGAAATAGACAACTTTATTATACAGGAAACAAACCTGAAACAGACCTTAAAGCTTGCAGCATTAAACACATATTTATACGGCTGGTGTCCCATAAAGCTTGGGTACGATTCTGAATTTGGCTATATATCGGATCAGGCAACCCTGGCAGACAATGCAAGCATAACACAGTTTGCAACACAGGGTGAAGATTACAGAAATATAGAATACAGAACCAATATTAAACGTGGTTTCCCATGGGCATTGCAGGAAACGCCTGAAAACATTATTGTTCCGTTTGAATACAGGTCGTTTGATTCATTGCCGTGGATAGCGCACAGAATTACAAGACCGCTTGAAGATGTCAGGCAGGATAGAAAATACAGAAACACAAAGGATTTGCAGGGCACAAGAGTTTCTTTTTTAACTGAGCAGAAAGACCTTTCAGCATTTAGGGAATCGCAGACAGTGCCGTTTGCCGAACTGTTTGAAATAAGAGATCTGTCAAGGCAGATGGTATATGTAATTTGTGAAGACAGACTGCTGCTTGCAGAAAATGATGTTTTGCAGTTTGGTTCCTTACCCTGGGAAATTCTTGTTTTTAATGAAGACCCTGAATATTTTGGCGGCATACCTGACACCGTAATGCTGGAGCCTCAGCAGATAGAGCTGAATGAAATACGCACGCAGGCTTCAAGGCACAGGAAAATTGCATTGCTCAAGTTTTTGTATAAAAAGGGTGCTATTACTGAAGACGAACTGGAAAAGTTTTTTTCGGGTGAAGTGGGCCCGGGTGTTGGAGTTGATGATGATGTTCTTTCCAATGCCATAACTGCCATTCAGCCTCATATACCTGCTGATCTTGCAAGTGAGGCATTGCAGGTAAAAAGCGATCTGAGAGAAACAATGGGTTTTTCGGAAAACCAGCTGGGGGCTTTTTCTCCATTTCATAACAAGACTGCAACTGAAACCATGCAGGTAGCAGAAACATACCATAACAGGGTAAATGAAAGAAAGGATATAATTGCAGATTGTCTGATTTCCATTGTAAGGAAATGGAACAACTTTATATTCAGGTTCTGGGAAGGTGAACGTGTTGCGAAAATAACAGGCAAGGATGGTGCAGAGCAGTGGGTTACGTTTACGACGGAGCAGTTAAGGGGTGAGTACCAGCTCAGGATTGATCCTGATACCGGTTTTCCTGCAAGCAAGGCATTAAAACAGCAGGCAAGCGATATGATATTTAAGGCGTGTAATGGAGATCCGTTAATTGACCAGATAGCCTTGCGAAAGATGTATTTACAGAACTTTGAGTGGCTGTACCCGGGTATAAGCAATATAGTCAGGGAAGTACCTCCGGCTGTAGCATCACAGGCAGCCAGCATAAGACAGCCCATGCCTGCCGGATCTGGTTCGGGTGGCGGGATGGGTGGCAGAAGCCCCGCTAATCCTGTAAATTTCGAAGATGCAAGAGCAAGGTTTGAAAAGGAGCAGCAGTAATGCCTTTGTATGACTGTATGTGTAACAGGTGCGGAAAGGAGTTTGAAGCATATGCTTCCGTGTCCAGCAGGAAAAACATAAGGTGTGAATGTGGAGGCACATCTGAAATCCTGATAACAAATCACAAAACGAAGGACTGGTTTAAACCGCATGTTAACGAACATTTTAACGGCAAACCAATAGAGGTGAGAAGCAGAAGACACTTAAAGGAGCTTTGTAAAAAGTTTAATGTAACTTCAAGGGCTATTGGTGATGTCAGGTAAGGAGAAAACAATGCAGGAGAAAAAGGAAAGCGAAAAGGTTAAAAACAGTGAAAGCGACGGAAAAACAGGGAGGACACTTGCGTTTGCTGAAGATCTGACTACAAAAAAACAGTCGATAACCTTCACAGGGCCATGGTCTCCAATGCTTTTAAGAAAGGTTATGGCCAAATTAATGAAGGAACTAAAGAAATATAAAATTCAGACAAGACAGGGCCTGAAGAAATCCGAAGCTGCGCTGGCAGAACTGAAGAAAAAAAGCTGCACTGGCAGAACTGATGAAAAAAATATTAATAAAAACTGATAACAGGAGAAAAAAACATGACTGAAAAACAGGATAACACACAAAGCGAAAACCAGGATAACACACAAAGCGAAGAAAAAATGGTGGAAATACCGGAAGATTCATTTAATGCTCTTCTTGACAAGCTTGATCTTTTGGAGTCTGCTTCTCTTGAAAAACGTAATGATGTTGATGCTCTGGCAGAAGAAGCTGAACTGGTGGACGAAAGGGAGACTGACGATTCTGTTGATTATGAAAGCATGACACGTGCCGAGCTGGTAAATGTTATAAAGCAGGCAGTGGTTGAAGATGTAAGAGACACCTACATAAAACCATTAGCCATAAAGCAGGACGCACAGCGCATTTCAATCGAGATAGACAGAATTATGAGAAAGCCTGGTTATGAGGACTTTCTTGACTACAGCGATGAAATTCTTGCTACAGCAAAGGAAAATCCCAACCTTCCTCTTGAGAAGATATACAAACTTGTAAAAGATGACAGGCCTGAAGAAGAAAAAACTACAACCAACAAACGGCTTTTAAGACACTTGCCGAAAGGTGCCCAGCCTTATACTGGCGAGAAACCTTCCATTTCTACAAGCAATGTGTCTTCGCCGAAAAACCCGAAGTCTTTGCGTGATGCCGCCAGCATGGCTTACGAAAAGATTTTGGCCGAAAAATGACAGGAGAAAATAAAAAATGGCTAATCCAGGCTGGACTCAAACAGTTGATGATCTGTTTACAACAACATGGGCGTATAGAAAAAAGAAGGCTACAGAGCAGTCTTTTCTTAAAACGCCTTTTATTTTCTGGTTAAGAGACCGTGGCAGGATAGAAAACATATCCGGCCACAGACGAATTGAAATACCGGTCGAGTATGGCAGCAACGATACTGTAAGATGGATAGGCAAGGGCGATACAGTGCCCATTACTGATTCCGATCTTGTAACAATGGCATACGAAAACTGGAAATATGTGTCAGTAAGTATTATGCGGTGGATGGTAGACGAACAGCAAAACAGAGGCAAGGCAGCGATGATAAATCTTTTGGATCTGAAACTGGGAGCTGCTGAACGCGGGTTATATGAAGAGTTTGAAAGGGTAATGTTTGCTGATGGTTCAGGGGACAAGGAGCCTAACGGTTTGCAAAACCTTGTGTCTTCTTCACCGTCAACCGGTACCGTGCATGGTCTTGACAGGGCGACTTATTCATGGTGGAGAAACCAGCAGAAAACGGCAACTGGTGCTGCTTCCGACTACCTTGTGTTTGACATGCGCAACTGTCTTAACAATGTTCTTAAATACTCCAGGGCTGAACTGAAAGATATTATTATAGTAACCAACCAGACTGTTTTTGAGCTATATGAGGAAGAAGGGTACGAGATATACCAGTTAACCAGCAATAAACTTTATGATGCCGGTTTTGAGACATTACAGTACAGAGGCAGGCCCATGATCTGGTGCCCGTCTGCGCCTGATGGCAATATGTACTTTTTGAATACTGCCTATCTGAAGCTGGTATGCGATGAAAGCTACTGGATGGAGATGACTGACTGGAAAGACATCCCAAACCAGCCTTTTGACAGAACAGCCCAGATAGTTTCCGCATGTAACCTTGTCTGTTCAAGGCCAATCGTAAACGTAGTATTAACAGGTATTGCGGCCTAACCGCAATTGAGAAGCAGTAGCTGACAGCTATTGTTGTCAAAAAACACATTCAGGAGGAATACCAGATGTCTTTAGGAACTTTTCAGGAAAATACACCACAATTATTTAACCAGGGGCTGTTTGAAGTGTCGTCCACACAAAAACACAGGCTTGGTACGCCAAGGCGACTGGAAGACGGGCGCACGTTTATTTATGCCAAAAATGGCGGGACAGCTTTGGCAGCAGGCAAGCTTACTGTTGCTCCAACTGTTGTTGCCAATCATGTCAACAAGTCTGTAGGCGATGCCGCCGCCATAGGTGACAGGGCTGTAAAAGTCGATCTTGGATCAACAGCCCTTACTGCCAACCAGTATAAGGAGGGATTTCTGGTTATTAACGATGCAACTGGCGAAGGCCATCAGTACAAGGTAAGCGGCCATGCTGCTGCTGATGCTGATGCCACGGATGTTAAAATAAATCTGTATGATGCCGTAAGAGCTGCACTGGTTGCGAATACCTCGGAGTACAGTCTGCTTAAGCATCCGTATGACAGTGTTGTTATCAGCGCAACGGATCAGGGCGATACTCCAACAGGCATACCGTCCATGGCTGTTACTGCTGATTATTATTTCTGGCTTCAGACGTGGGGTGTATGCCCTGCTCTTGCCGATGAAACACTGGCTGTAGGCCAGGCCTTAACAATTGGAACAGGTGTTGCAGGCGCAGTAGAAGTAATGGATTTGGTTGGTGAACCTCTTGTCGGTTATGCAATACAGGCCGGAGTGGATACCGAATACAGACAGATATTTTTAACCATTCAACCATAGTTTTTATGTCAGGGTGTGGGGAAACAGTATTTTCTCCACCCTGCATGATACAGGTGAGGAAATGTAAATGGCTGCTTATGCATACCGCCTGAAAGGTGGGGTGTTCAGCCATCTCCGAAAGGAACAGTAATGGCACGCAAAAAGAAAAAAACAGACAGAAAACAGAAAGAGCAGGCCTATATTATTGCTTTAGCCAGGGTTTTAAGGCAAAAAGGTAAAAAGAAAAAATGACAACACGTCTTGACCTGAAAAACGAAGTGCGCAGGGCGCTTGGCGGCAATGACAGTGATGCTGCTACTGCCGGTATTGAAAGAGGTCTGAACGCCGGTCTTGTTGCGGCTGCCTATCTGTTTGAGCCGCCTGAAGTCAGGGAAACCGGCACATTAAATACAGCATCGGATTCCGGCCGTACTGTTACTTCATCCCTGACACGTCCAATGGCGATAACATCTGTTTACAGCACAACAACAGATAAAAAAATATTCAGGCTTGAGTTTGAGCAGATGGACATGCCGTGGGTGCCGTCATCCGGCGATATTCAGTATTACTGTTTGCGCGGGAGCTATTTATATTACAGACCGCAGGCTGCAGAAACATTAACCGTATATTATCTGAAAAGACCGCCAAGGCTTGAAAATGATACTGATGCTTACCCGTTTGAAACACTTGAAGATTTTGTAGTTGCTTTTGGGACTGCTTATGCATGGGCATTTCTTGAAGAAAACGAGAATGTCAGCATGTGGAACGTTCTGGCTGACAGGATGAGCATACCGGAAGCCAGGCTTTTACAGGTCAAACAGATCATGGACGGCAATATAATAACAGCAGGAGGCGAAAGTGGCTAACACAACATACAGGACATTATACAGCAAGGTTCTGTTTCGTCTGGGAATGGGTGAAGATGGCAGGGCCCTGTTTGCTGCCAGGGAAGCTGTAAATGATGCTCAAAAATATATTGCAAGAGTAACGGATTTTGAAGAGCTGAAAGTTCTGGATACAGATAATGCTTCTACTGCCGCAGGAACAAAAACATATCATCTTACGGATGACTGGGGGCTTACACGGCCCAAGGATCTTATTACCTTAAGATACATGGACGAAGGCAGTTCAGGAAAGCTTGTGGCTTTATCAGCAAGAGAGCTTGATGAAAAGCTGCCGTATGTTGAGTCTATTGGCGAAACAGTGCCGAAATGGTATACAAGGCGCGGTAACAACATAGACCTTGTACCTGTTCCGTCAGAAGCTAAAAGCATATATATATTTTATAGTCAGTGGCCTCTGGTTCTGTCTGATGACTCGGATGAAACTTCTTATGAAAACATTGATGATGTTATAGTTGCGTTAGCTTCTGATATAGCTGCTACCATGGTCAGAAAGGAAACGCAGGAATACGGAACAAAGCTTTTGGAAAACTGGCCGCAGCGTGCAAGAGAGTATTTGGGGCTTGCGGTAAGGGAACATAACTATAAACCTGACATGACATACATAGCGCAGCCTTTTGGAACAGGCAACACGGGGTTTTCCGGTGAACCATGGAAAGACCCATTTGTGAAAGGATGGTGATATGGCTTACAGCAATATATGGAACGCATCATTTGAAGCATCTCCGTCAGGCACTACAGGTAATGTTGCAGATGGTGATGACATAATAAGGGAGCTTAAGCTTGCCATTCGTGAAAGAATGCAGAAGGATCATTATTTTGACCCTTCAGGTACTGATGCAGACCATGGTGAGCACAAAAAGGTAACATTAAGAGTCTGTTCAACTCCTGACAATGTTGCAGACAAGGGTTTTTTGTATGCGAAAAATTATAACAGCAAGGCTGAACTGCATTACCTTGATGAGGACAACAATGAAGTTTTGTTAACAAAAAGCGGTTCTGTTGCGAGTTCGTTTCAGTCAGGAACCAAAATGCTGTTTTACCAGGACACTGCTCCTGAAGGCTGGACAATAGAAAATACGCTTAATGACAAGCTTGTTTTTATTTCAAAAGGTTCTGCTGCAGGCGGGCAAACGGGAGGTGCGGCGCATTCTTCAGGAACATGGACACGAACACAGACAACGACCATTCCAAAGGATGGCTGGTCAGTTTCTCTTGGCAGCACAAGCGGATATTTAGGCGGTGGCACAACCCAGTTGAACCAGTATTATGGAAGCACCGGTTACCTGCCCCATATTGACACTGACAGGGATCTTACGGCAACGAACAGCTCATGGAGGCCTGCAGCATATGTATGTATTATCTGCTCAAAGGATTAGGCATGAACGACACCTGCACAAAAGAATGCGAAAACTGGAAAAAGCGTAAAAAATGCCCCAATTATTTAATTACGGCATGGACAAATGAAGAAACAGGCGAAACAAAAAGTATTGAAGACTGTGCGCCTAAAAGAAACCTGTTTTTGCTGCAGGAGTTAACCAGCAGGGTTATAGGCATGCAAAAAGCATTGGAACAGCAGAGAAATGTTAACAGTGATCTGACAATAGCACTTGCCAGTGCTGTAAGCTTTGCGAACAGGCAGCCTGGCAAAATCATGATAGATATGGGAGACAGATAATGCCTTTTCCTGTTCCTAAAAGTATAAATTTGCCAAAAGAACTGGACAGTTGGCAAAAAGCAGTAACCATCATTGAACAGGCATACCGTGATATTGCAGAGTCTCTTGGAAATATTCTGTTTGGCAAACTGGCCTGGGAGCCCGGGACGATATCAGACGGATCGGGAGTTACATCAGGCGGGATTGCTGTTGATGGCGCTGCTTTCAGCGATTATGTAATGGTTGCGCCACCGTATTCATTGCAGGGTATTATTTGTACGGGATACATTTCTGCTGCTGATACAGTTAAAATAAGGCTGCAAAATGAGACAGGGTCAGGAATTACCCTGGGTAACGGAACGTGGAAGGTGATGGTAACAAAGTGAGAAAACAGCCATATCCAATAACACAGCTTGCCGGTGGTATAAACAGCAGTGTGGATCCACTGTTTTTAAAAGACAGTGAAAGTCCTGATGCCCAGACTGCAAGGTTAAACAAAAAGGTTTTAACCAAAAATTTTGGGTTTGGTACATTTGGCACTGTAAAAGACAACCTGTGCGTTAATGGTTCCATGGAGCTTGATTCAAACTGGTCTGACTACGGTACACCAGCAGTTAATGAAAGATCGGCTGCCCAGGTACATGGGGGGGCTTACAGCAGAAAGTTTGTTGCAGATGATAGCTGGGATGGTATTAAAAGTGATACTTTTACTACAGTTACAGGCGCAACATATTCATGCAGTTTCTGGATTTATCCTGATGATGCTACCAGTATAGCTATTGCCATACGAAAAGGAGACGATTCCGGAGATATGCATAATACAATACATGACGGGCTGACCCAGGATGCATGGAATCATATCCAGCTTGATATCACGGAAACCGCAGGAGGCAATGGAGCCTATATCATATTTAATACTGATCTTGGCAGCGGAACATGGTATGTTGATGATGTGGAAATACATGATACGGCAAGAATAATGGATTTGTCAACCTACTCCAGGCTAAGCGGGGTTAACACACTGATAGCTCTGACATTAAGGCAGGCCAATGCTTACAATACATCAACAGAAGAGTTTGATTGCATAGACGGTTCGCAGGTATTTACAGGCGATGAAGACGATATATTTTTTACGGAGCATTTTGCTGATAAATACATTATAACCAATGGCAGGGATGCAATTTACAGGTACGACGGCACAACCTTTGAGGTTTTAGGCGGTCTTGCAGCGCCTGATCCGATAATTACGGCAAAATATCTTGCTTCATTTTATAACCATTTAATACTGTTTAACACTGTTGAAGACGGAGCGGACTGCCCTTTACGTGTAAGGTGGTCTGATACTGGTGATGGTGAAGAATGGGATGACACTGATTCGGGCACAACAGCCGGATATTTTGATCTTACGGAAACATCCGGTGAAATAACAGGATGCAGGGTTTTAAGAGACAGGCTTTTCGTGTTTAAAACTGATTCTGTATGGGAAATTTTTCATGTTGGCGGTTCTGATGTTTTCAGGGCAAGAATGGTTATAAACGGTATAGGAACAGGAGCAGGGAAAGCTATTGAAGTTATTGGCGAAAAAATTGTTTTTATGGGAAGTAACAATTTCTATGAATTTGACGGCAGCACACTTACTCCTATAGGCGATAACATATCCGGGACATATTTTGAGCCTGGCAGCATGGATACAAATACGGGCAAACTTAACAGGGCTGTAAGTACAAAACTGCCAACGCTTGACACCTGGTTTGTTGGTATTCCGACAAATTCTGATGACCCTGACATATTGTTGGAGTATGATTTTACCAACAAGGCATGGATGAAAAGAAACATGGATTTGACTTCCATATGTTTTGTTTCCCTAACCACAAGAACCGTATGGGATGATTTTTCAGGTGTATGGGATGATGCAACCGGAACATGGGATAATTACGGGGCATCCACCGGAAGTTCTTTTTTATTGACAGGTCAAAACACCGGTCTGGTTGAAAAAAGCACAACAGCCGAGCTTTCTTCCGAACTGTTTTTTTATGAAACAAAAGAGCTTGTTTTTGCGCATCTGGTAAGACTTACCGAAATCAGGCTTGTAGCAAAAGGAACTACCATTGATGTGTCCTGGTCGACCAATGGCGGTTTAACATGGAGCGAAACGGAAACGGTAAACCTGCAAAGCGATGAGTTTACTGAAAACATTGTATGGCTTGATATTACATGCAGAAATATACGTTTCAAATTTGCAACTTATGCCACTGAAATAGCAATAAAATATATTGAGCCATGGTATATTCCAAGAAAAAGAAGTGATGGAGGGCTTTAAAAATGGGTTTGTTCAGCGGAAGCAAATCAAAAACCAGAACAGTTCCTGTTGATTTGTTAAGCAGGGAGCAGCATGAGCTTTTGTCTGATTTGACGGATTTATACAGGGAAACATCAGCAGGCGATTATACTTCTCCTCCGATGAATGTGCCTGTTACCGGCAGAGAGGAGGACTATTACAAATTCATTGATGATCTTGCGCAGTCAACAGCCATGCGCAATATTGTTTCAGGTAAAGTTCCGTATGAAGTCGGGAATGAAGCTGCCGGACGACTGTATGAGCAGACCATACGGCCTGAGTATTTGCGAAACCTTGAAGAAGTTGTAATGCCTGCTATTCAGGAAGGATATGCGGGGCCGACATATTACGGCAGCTCAAGAGGACGTGCCATGACACGTGCAGCAGAAGACACGGCACAGAAATTAAGCGAGGCATATGCGAATCTTATGTATAATGAAGAACTGGCAAGGCGTGGAGCTGTTGAAAATGCGTATAACAGGGTATTGCCTGGTGCTCAGTACATGACTGGTGAGCTTGGTCGTGCCGGTGAGCTTGCAAGAACCATAGCACAGGAAAAGGTTGCCGCTGATTTGCAGAAATACCTGATGGGTGAGGCAGTCCCTGGAGAAGCCGGACAGATATACCAAAACCCGATATATGATCCTTCTGTTGCGTTGGCCATGAACCTGTTAGGCATCCGCACGCATGGCATAGGTACCAAAACAACATCAGGCGGGCCCGGGCTTGGCTATTCTTTGGCTGGTGGGCTGTTTAAAGGGTTAGGTGGTGCGCTTGGGGGAATGGCAGCAGGCGGCACAACAACAGGAGGTTAGGAAGATGTCTGAATTTATACAGCAGCTGGCGAATATGATAGCGCAGGCAAGACCGCAGGTTATACCAGGGCAGGGGGCAGCACCGTTTTTAGGGCAGGTTGCTGCTACTGTTAAAAGTCCTCCGCTTGAAAATGTAATTGGTGAAACTATTGGCAGAACAGGCGGTCAGATCGCAGGACGCAAATTGGGCGAGATATTAAAAAAGAAGCTTAATTTATATAATCCTGAAGACATAAAAAAAATGAAGGGCGAAATTGATTTTATTCGTGACAATATGTTCAACCTGTCCGGTGAGAAAAAAAAAGCTTTTATGCAAAGAATTCTCGATCCTTCCATCCAGAGCAGGTTCAGGGAATTTAATGAAGTTATACCTGAAAGGTTTGTGCCTGCAAGTGTGGTAACCGGCGATGATTCCCATAGTGGCTATTTAATGCCTGTGCCTAAGGTGGTCCCTAAAGAAAAAATAGTTGAATATGGCAAGGCTGATATTACAGATAGATATTTAAAGGGTGAGGATCTGCCTGTTGACGAAAAAATCATAGCTATAAAGGCGTTAGGCGGTGATTCAGAAGCAGAAAGACAAAGAAAAATAGCAGGAAAAATTAAGGAATGGGAAAAGACACAAAAGGGGAAAACATACCGCACCCAGCTTGAGGAAGAAGCTTTGCAGGCGTGGGCTGATGGCGCTAAATTAAACAAACAGCAGGAAAGAATAATCAGCAGGATTTACCCAACTGAAAAGGGGAAAACATACCGCACCCAGCTTGAGGAAGAAGCTTTGCAGGCGTGGGCTGATGGCGCTAAATTAAACGAACAGCAAAAAAGAATAATCAGCAGGATTTACCCAATTGTAAACGAAAAGAAATTAACTCCAAAGCAAAGGCTTGAGCTTGATAAAGAGCTTGCGGAAACAGAAGTTCTTTTGACTGATCCTGGACATAAAAAAGACAGGCTGTCCATTCCATTAATCAGATTTTTTAACACATATTCAAAAACTCCTTATATGTATGGATATTTGGAAACAGGGCGTGAAGTTGATCTTTTGGAAAGCAAAAACCCTTTTTCAAGCAGGTTCTGGGGAATTGACGTTGAAGATGAAGGCACAACAAGAATAGATTTGCCTGTAATAAATGGCAGGCAAATAACAGCAAGGGATGTTATGTATACTGCCGGTAAAGGGAAAAGCGTAAAACAGATTCTGGCTGATTTAGGGGTATATAATGCCGATTAATATTTATGAAGAAATAAAACAGGAAAATTTGCTGCGGAACCTGTCTTCACCGCAAACGCAACAGGCAGGTACGCAGGCAGACAGGCCTGTAAATATTTACGACCTCATGGAAGCGTCTCAAAAACAGAAACCGGATAGCATTGAAACCGGCAATGATCCTGCACAGCCTGCGCAATCAGTGCAATCAGCACAGCCTGAACAGCAGCCGGAAGTTATGGATCCCCATACTTTTGAAAGCAGGCACCCAAACCTTTGGGCTGCCGGAAAAGCTGTTGCAGATATACCTCGTGGAATTGCGGAACTTGGGGAAGCTGTTGTGTCAGGAGCAACACTTGGGGCTTCTGAACAGGCTGGAAGGTTTGGAGAATATCTTGCAAACAAATTTGTTAAAGCTGTTACCGGCAAAGATGTTTCTGAAGAGGCAAAACGCAACAGGGTATTACGTCCCTGGCTTGAATACATTGGCGAAATGGCCGGCGCTGCTGCACCTGTAGGTGTTGTAAGCAAAACAGTTGCCGTTCCGTTAATAAAAAAGATTGCAGGCTCTAAAGCAGTAAACGCTTTCCATAAAATACTTGGTGGAGCAGCTACAGGCATCACATATACGGCAATGGAAAAAATGATTAGGGAGGGAGACCTGCCTACTCCGGGTGAGGTTGCAGAAAATGGTATTTTATGGGGTGCGTTAGATGGCATTTTTCATACATTTGGGCAAACCAGAAGATTTGCAAATGCAATAAAAAAACTTGCAGGGCTTTATGGAGTTTCAAAAAAAGAAGCTTTGAATATTGTTTTAAAAGATGCAAAAGAAGCTGGTGCGCCTATAATCAAATATGCCGAAGAATTTGCCAGCTATCAATCTGCATTAAAAAAAACAGGAGGCATTACTGAAATTGATAACAGGCTGCTGGCAAAAGGCAAAAAAGCAGCGGAAGATTTTGTGGCTTCTGTTGAATACAAATTAAACAAAACAGGCGACATGGCAGGTGGTCTTAAAGAGCAGTTAAAAAATGAGCAAAAAGCAGCACTGGAACAAAAAGCAGGGCTTGAAGCTGAAAAAACTGGCAGTCCGTTAATAAAACCTGGCGAGCAGAAAGCCAGGTCTCGAAAGCCGTTAGAAATTAAAGCTGTTATGGATGAACCGGTTGAGCAGATACCATACAGAATACCTGAAAAACCGTTAAGGCCGGAACAGCGCAGCGTTCTTGCTCAAAGGCACAAAAAAGCTGCTGAGCCTGTTTTTATGCCACCTGTTAAAACAGGTAGTGAATATGTCAGGTCTCGAAAACCAGGAAGTATTGCTCAAATATTAAAAGATGTTAATACTGCCATGGGCAAACGTGGCGCTATTGGCAAAAAGGAATTAACCAGGGATCAGATTGAAGCAACCCGAAGGATTATGCATGATGCAAAACTGGCAGGTAAAACAGTATCGAAATATATGTCGGATGCAGGCGCAACTCCTGAAACAGTTGCGAAAATTGTATCCAATATTGATTTGTTAAAAAATAGTCCGCCAGATAAACTGTCAGACAAAATTGAAGGGAAGCTTAAAGCCAGAATTAAAGGAATAGGCAGGGGATCATTAAAAATATTAAAGGAAGGAGTTTTTGAAGCTGATAAAATTGCAGGAGCAGTTACGACAAGGCTTGCCAACATACATCCTTCATTGCGTGGTATACAGCAAAGGTTTGAGCATGAGTTAGGCCGTAATATTGTAAAAGACACTGATGAGATATTACCTGTTGTCAAATCCATAAAAAAAATAAAAGGCAGTGAAAAGGAAGCTTTGGATTTGGCCATGAACAACAGGGATGCTTCAGCTATTAATAAAATTGCAAAAAAGCATGGTTTAAATGAACAGTTTAAAAAAATACGTACCGTTCTTGATTCCATACATAAAAGGGCTGAAAATGCTGGATTAAAAATAGGCTATCTGAAAAATTATTACCCAAGATATGTTAAAGACCCTAAAGGATTAATAGAATATTTCCAAAAACAGCCTGAATGGTCACAAATAGATGACATAATTAAAAAAACTGAAGAAGCTGTTGGCCGTTTTCTCGATGAAGCTGAAACTGCTGAAATTATAGACACGTTTTTAACGTCCAGGTCTTTTGGTTCGCGATATAGGGATGGCGGGTTCATATTAAAAAAGCCTGGTGCAGCAAAAGAAAGAAAAATATATAAATTAAATAAGGAAATACAGAAATATTATGCTACACCAGGCGAAGCCCTGATAAGATATATAACAAACATGAACACGGCTATTGCAAAAAAAAAGTTTTTTGGATATTCGAGAAAAAATGCTGCAACACAATATTCACCAGGTATTTTAAGCAGACGGATAGCAGAACTGAAAGCTCGTGGTGAAATAAGCAATAAAGACGAAATGCTTATTAAGGAAATGGTTGGAGCAAGAATGGATGAAAAAGGCATGCATGGTTTTTGGGGTCTGGTTAAAAATATAATGCTTATTGACGTGTTAAATTCACCAAAACAGGCTATAACGCAAATTGGGGATATTGCCTGGTCACTGTTTACTTCACCGACAAAAACCATACCTTCTTTAGGGAAGGCTATTATAAACAGATCAGATATAAAGATAAAAGATGCCGGTATCAGAACCGTATCCGCAGAATTCGAAGGTGCAAGGAAATCAGCGGTTGCAGTAGAAAAGTTGCTAAAGGCCATCGGACTTGAAAAACTGGATTTTATTGGCAAGGAAACATTAATGAACACTGCTGTTCGCAAGGCAAGGTCTATTATAAAAAAAGGCAGGAATGTTGATAAACTTGTCAGGGAGCTTGAGCCGACATTTGGAAAAGAAACAGGGCAACTGATCAGGGATCTGGAGCAGGGGAAAGTAACGGACAATGTAAGACTGTACGCATTTCAGAAACTGTCAGGTTTCCAGCCTGTTTCCCTGTCGGAAATGTCGCAAGTATATTTAACCGGTGGTAATAAACGAATTTTTTATACACTCAAATCGTTTCCGTTAAAAGCTATTGATGCTTACAGGCGTGAAGCTTTTCAAAAAATGTTAAAAAAAGGAACAAGGCTTGAAGGCTTTGTCAATTTACTACGATTAACAACAGCATTAACCATGGCCGGAGCGGGAGCAGATACAATTAAAGACATTCTGCTTAATAAAAAAATAGATTTAAAAGACAATATAATTGAAAACCTGTTTATGATAGCACAGCTTGGCAAATATGTCAGAACAAACATTAAACGCGAAGGAGCCGGCAAGGCTTTAATAAAAGCTGTTGCTCCACCCACAAAGGTTATAGATGCCATTTCAAGGGACATAGCAACAGCAGGCGATAAGGGCGGTCTTGAAACCATACGGTCTGTTCCTTATGGTGAAATTTATTATTCATGGTTTGGCAAGGGCAGTGAAGAAAAAAAAGAAGCAAAAAAAAAGCAGGCCAGGATAAACAGGGCAAGAAAAAAAAGGGAGAAAAAGAAAACGCTGAAAAATTTTAAATTTTAACAGGATCAGCAATATTACATTATTGCTTGCTACACCATTCGTTTTTTTTAATCGTCGATTCTCGTGGCTCTGAGGCAGTCATGAGCGCAAATATGCATGAATCAGGGGTTTGCAGAAGGAGAGTTTTCAGATATGGACTGGAAAGAGTTCTGGAGTTATTTTGTAAGCATGTGTTCCTATGTTATAAGTAAAATCCCGCATTCTTTTGAAGAGTGGACAGGATTTTTTGCATTGCTTACTGTAGTTATTACATTCTTTTTTATAACGCTGCCACGGGCGCTGTATACGCAAAAATGTCTGGGAAAAAAACGCAGGGCGCTGGAGGTTCAGAATGAAAAAAAATCCTGAAAAATACTGGCAAAAGTTCAGGAAGCATCTTATAATAACCTTTAAAATTTTACTGGAGGAAAAAGGAGGAGTTTTATGAAAGCCAAATTAATTGGAATGCTTGTGTCGCTGCTTATGAAAACACTGACACCGGATCTGCTTAAAAACTTTGCAGATATGGTACTTGATTTTGTGGAAGACAGGGTTAAGGGTACAAAAAGTCCTGTAGATGATGCCATAATACTGCCCATATGCAGCATGATCAGAGGGGCGTTTGACATACCGGACAATGACTAAAAACGGGAGGGATGAAATGTCTCAGATTCAGGTAGTAATAGACCCGGGTCATGGCGGCACTGATAACGGCGCAAGTTATGGCTATGTGGATGAAGACGATACCAACCTTGAAATAGCCTATTACCTTGGCTATGAACTCGGGGAGGCCGGTGTCCCGTATATTATGACAAGGGAAAAAGACGAGTATGTTTCTCTCGAGCAGCGATCAACACTGGCTAATATAAAGATGCCGAAGCTCTTTGTCTCCATACACTGTGATGCTTTCCATAAGCAAACAGCTTCCGGCATGAGCGTGCATGTATACCAGCATCCGTCATGGAATGCTCTCAGGGCTGCCGACTGCTTTCAGAAACAGCTTACGGTACATTTCCCGTCGCACCGGTGGAGAGGCATAAGACGATCCAATTTTCACGTTCTGAGAGAAACCCACATGCCGGCAGTATTAATAGAATGCGAGTTTATAAGCAATCCTGAAACACGCAGGTTTCTGAAAAAGCCTGAAAACAAAAGGCGTATGGCACAGTGTTTCAAACGGAGCATTGTTAACTATCTCAGGTAACATAGGCATATGACCGTAATTTTTCAGGCATGCCGGCTCCTGTTACCCCCACTGCCGCACAATTGCCTCGGCAATTTAGAACAGGGCTGACAGGTGCGTCAATGCTGACATCAGGCAAATGTAAGCCAGAATCTCCATAATCAATTGCCAAATTTCTCTTAACCCGACTCAATTTCACTGGATTGTTATGCGATTTTAAATTTAGTAAATACATGTCGATTCTCCTCTGGGTGAAAAATATACTCGTCAGACAGAATGCCCTTAAAATCGGCAGGGAATTGTGCGAAAGCCTGCCTGCCAAAAGAAATTCTAAAATAACCCGAATCCAGCCTGGTTACAGATGGTATTTTCAACCCACGTGAAGCGTGCCAACTTCGGATTTCCTGCGATCCGTCAAAGCAGCGAATGCAGGACCCATCTTTGCCGGCTCCACCGCACAATGAGCATTCCACTCGTAATTTCACCATGTCAACCTTTCGTATAATGCCCCAAATCACTTGCAGCGGCGGTTTGCTGTCAAGTGATTTGGTTGTTATGCTTTTAATATGGTTCATTCCCTTTGCGGAATATTCTCCATTTCTGCTCAACGTATGCATATGCCGGAGTTTTCCGCTGGACGTACTCGCCAGATTCAGTCAGGAGATTGATCATCATTTGCCCTACCGGTTCATAATCATCCCGGATATGTGCTGTTTCTACCCCCGTTAATCCACTGTCAGAGATTCTTTTTTTTAATTGTTCCATTTTTTCGTTCATTGTGTTAATTTCCTCCTTAAGCTAACATCCGCACCACCTGCCGCCAGCAAAAAGCCGCTGGCGGTCAGAGTGAATGCGCCTGTTATAATGCGTTTTCGTTAAGTTTATGGTCGCCACTGCTTCTGTGTTCCCATGGGTCATTGTTCATAGCATCACCTCCTTTTTGTGGCTGTCTTTTTGGCCATCCGGCCAGGCGACTGGTTATGTATTGTTGTTTTTAAATACCTGCTCAATTTTTGCGGCAATTTTGTATGTAGTACCGCCTGAGCCATCGGCTATTCTTTTATTCGGCAATTGGTTGAAGGCGTATAAACATTCGTCTAATAATTGCCTGTATTCGTTGCGTTCCCTTATCAAGCCTTGTATTTGTTTTTTGTCTGCTTGTATCATATCCATTAGAATTCTCCTTACATCAGCATAATGTAAAGGGTGAGCGGCGCTTTTTTCAGCGTCCGCCCGGCCCATTGGTTAGACAGGCAACACCAAAGATGTTTTACCTGTCTTTTTTGAGATTTTATCAATACATTTTCGGCAGCAAGCATCTTGAACACCATCATCATCGCTTCGTTGATACCATGACCCTGGCTTAATCCAATTCATTCCATTGTGAGATGCTGGCGCTCGTTTCCCGCAACCGTCACAAATAAATTCACATGCCATTGTTTCGTCCTCCGTTTAATGTAAAGGGTGAGCGGCGCTTTTTCCCAGCGTCCGCTCGACCCGCCTGTTAGCCACCTGTTATGAGTTTAGAACATTTTATGAGTTTAATATTGCCTTTTCGGAATCAGTCACTTCACGATAGGCAGTTTCAAATGTTTCTTTTGGAGACCACGACGTGTACCCATCTGGATATTGCACGAGGTATCCGGGCCGTGTTTCACGATTTGATACGTCCTGTCCCTTGAAGTCCTTAAGGAAAGAACATTCGTCAAGGGGGTAAGCAGTAATGATCCTTGATCCGATATACAACTTTTCTTCTGGCATAATGACTCCTTTCCTGTTTTGGTGGCTACCATGCAAAACTATAAAATTCTTTTCCAACTTCAGCCCAGGAAACTGGTTTAATTTCTTTTACTTTTATTGGGCTGGTGTCTACTTCCAATTTGTAAATATCATGATGGCTTTCACCACAACCAACCGCCAACTTTTCGTTTTCAAATGTAAAACTGTACTTATAATATGACACAAATTTAACTTCTTCTTCGCCATATTTTTCAATGAACTCTTCATAAGTCATGTCTTTTCTCCCTGTTTAAGTTCACCGCTTAAAAAACTTTCTGCCGGCTTGCCGGTTATCAAACTCATGGCAAAGGCTTTTGAAAAATCGTCTGCTTTTTCAAACCCACAGCCTTTTACCCATTTACCGTCAACAAATGCAGCATGGCAGGAAGTTGGTGGGTCGTTCTGATTGTATTCAGAACATGCAGAATTTGTCTGTCGTCCACATCCCTCACACGTAAATACTGTCATTTCTCCTCCTGAAAATCCAGACAGGTAGCGCACGTCTACTTTCTTTCACCAAGTGAAAACTCATAAGTGTCGTAACCACCAAGGTACCATTCTTTGTATTTTATCTTTTCTGCCAGGTTTTTATCAATCACCCATTTAACAAATTTGTGAAACTCAGCTCCATACTTCTGCCTTTCATCTGGATTTTGCGCAAGATATTCTTCTTTCAGGGCCTCAATATCAATATCAACCTTAGTTTTGCATAAAACATAAAGCATATAGTCAGAATATTCACCACCTGAAAACATAAATAATTCATCTTTTTTAATCTTCATTTTTTTCTTTTCGCCGACACGCACAACAGAGTCAATCTTTTCATCATCCCAATCAACGGCCAGGAAATATGAGTAACGCAGGTTCCATCGCAGTCCCCACTTACGGCGAAACGCTACTCCGAAATTTGTTACCCCGTGTAAATCACTGGCATACCGGACGGCATCTTCCTTCTTCGGCCATAAACGAAAATCGGAAAGACGCAACCCGCAGGCATAATCCGGTTTCCAGCACTGAATACCCTGATCATATACGGCTTTCGCCAGACACAGCGGAGGCATTCTTCCTTCACGCAATACCACGGCAAGGCCACGCTTTTTATCCTCTCTTAATCCTGTTTCCATAATCAACCCTTTCAGTTATTATCGTTATCAGTTACAACCCGAATGCACGAAACAGATGAGTAGCTGTTCCGGCGGATTGTCCCAAAAATATTGCGACTCTTGTTTTTGTCCTGTATCTGTCATACAGAAAGCGTAACACGTCGCCAAGATCATCAAACTGTATATCAACTTTGAACTTAGCCTTAATTTTTCTAACAGCATTCCGCAGCAGCTTTTCGTTGTAATAGTCTTTTGTGGTACGAGGTGTCGTCTGCTTCTCTTTTATTACAGGTTGCCCAATGTTTTTATACTCAAATTTCACATATCGTTTCAAAGCATCCATGTCGCCCTGCATGGCAAGGGAGTAGTCAGCTCTTGCCATGCAATACCGGCAGATACTGTTATTTTTGTCCCTGTCCTGCAAAACACAACTGCTTTTTTTGCAGGGCGATTCAGGTATGGTAATCATTTTTCCAGTCTATCCATCCTGGTTTTTCCCCACTGGTACATATTGTCGGCACATACGTTCTATAATGGGGATCAAATATGTTTGATGTGCTTCTTTTGCTCTTTGAATACACTCTGACACGCTTGCATTCACTTCATGATACTGTATTCTGTATAGATCGGATTCCCATTCAGCCCTGCGCTGTACAGTATGATTGGTAGCATCCACAATTACATCCTGATGTCCTGCTTCAAATAATGATTCAACCATAACATGCGCTATTGCCCACACTACTGGTTCAACATTCGGACGCCAGGGAGTGCCATGCAATGTTCTCCGAATTGCGTCAGGCTCAACTCTTGGGAAGCCAAGTTTTTTTGCCAGTGTGCTTTTCCCTGATCGTGGCAATCCAACCATTAGGTGCAAGGTTTTCACGGCTGCTGCTCCTTTTTCCAAACTTTCCTTCCGGTTCACAGAAATTATATCGTTTTTCACCATGGTCGGATCTGCATAAATAGACCCCGCTGTCTTCACCCCCGCAGACAAAACCCAGAAACAGGCCAGTTTCCCATCTGTCATTTTCGGTTTGCCTCATCCTGCATGAGCTTCCGTGTACCAGTCGAGCTTTCATTTTTTAATCTCCTCTCCATTCATGGCAACTGCTACTGCTATCGGCGACAGCAACCTTAACGCCTGTGAATAGCTGTCAAGTTTATCAGCCATGGCGTTCATTTGATCCTTTACATTACTCAGGTCATACAGCTGTTGATACATTTCGTGCACCCTGATTTCCGCCCCGACATCAATATCCTCAATTTTGAATTCAGAATGGTAACCTGTCAGGTTTGCCAGTTCTTCCTTGCCTGCGTCCAGTATAAATCCGTTTTCGTGTTTACCTATTATTTTCATCATATCCTCCTTTAATAATGTTTACTGCCAGAATGCACAGGTTCTTTTGCCTGCCATGGATGCTTCACCCTGTACCCATTTTTTTTGATTTGGAAACCATTTGCCATGGTACTCACAATATGCCCAGCCACCCGGCTCCTTTCTCGGTTTAAATGTATAGAACCTGCAGTTTGCGCATATTTTTTCAAGATCCCGCTGCATTATTTTTTTACCTGTTTTTAACAAAAGTGCCGTTAATTATTTTCCCTGTTCGATTTTTAATTGTGTTATATGCGGTTTCATAGCAGTATGCCAGGGACACACCCAGTTTTGCCGCAAGGTTGGTCAGTACCACAGCACAGTCCCCAATAGCATCAACCGTTTCTGCAAAATTGTTGCAAAGAACTGCTTCAGACAGTTCACCTACTTCTTCCATTAATTTTATTACCTGTTTTTCTGCCGTTGTCCCTTCAATCAGGCCCCGTCTGTTTGCCCAGTTTAACACTTTTCTTTCTGTTTCGTTCAGGACAGTCACTTTTCCCCCTTTCATCTGTCCGGTATTTCCGATCCTTCAGCAGCCTTCAGTATTTCCTGCAGTTCCTTTTTTTTAATACCGCACACCGACAGAACCTCATCCTTATCTTTCTGTGGCAGACTGTCTATTTCCCTGCTGTGTTTTTTATACCATCTGTTTAACTCCGGTATGGCCCTGATTCTGTCTATCCGCCGAAGCATCTGTTCCTTACTCACTGGTTCTCCTGCTGTGTCAGGAACAATATACTTTGATCCATCCCAGAACCCCATATATATATCAGCAGCAACGCCAAGCATTTTCATGGCGGTGCCAAGCGCATCTGTTACTGCCATTTTCCAGGCTTCATCATTGGTATGAAGCCCGTTTCTTTCCTTTTCGATCATCATGGATCCGCCAACACCCGGAACAGGAGCAGACCAAAGGTCATCTTTTATGCGGGTGTACAGGTTTATCTGGGCAAACGCCATGACCTGCAGGTTATCCCCCTGTTCAGTCCAGAAACGCACTATTTCAAATTTCCACCCGACTCCACACTCCCCGTATTCCGATGTCATGGCTTCAATTCGCCACTGCGGGCTAATATCGGTTTTCCCTTTCAACCTGCCGCCCCTGATTTCCTTTAAAGCATGGGCGGGCGGGGTAGCAAGTTTTTTATATCTTTTTATTGCATCGTTCATGTTAATACCTCCTTTTTTTTAGTGGCTGGTGTAACCGCAATATTCACTGACTTCGCAAAAAGATTTGCACCTTCTGCCATTCCATGACAGTTCGTCACTGCACATGGGAGCATCATTCTGTTCAAATGCTGCCTTAACCCTGCGATCCAGCTCATTGTAAAAACTGAGAACTTTTTTATTGTCCAGCCTCGGAACCGGAACAGTATAAACATTTCTGTCTATCATGTTACTTCTGGCCTGCCGTGTCCCGCCGTCACGGACAATACAGAACAGTTGCATTCTGGAAACGGGAAAGCCGTTTTTTTCAAAAAATATCCTGTACCGGTTAAGCTGAAGAATTTCAGCTTTCATGTCTATATGCTCAGGCTTTATTTCCATTTCCCTTTTTGTTTTTATTTTACCCTTCCTCTGTCCTGACTTAAACCTTGCAGGTTCACCATTTTCGTCCTGTATCTGCACTGTTACCTGTTTAATGCCGAGGCATTTCATAACCTTGTAGCTCCCGAATGTTTTGTAGTCTGTCAGTATATATCCCCTGCCATACTCATTTTTTTCCAGCAGATCCGCTACTCCCTGCATTTGCTCATCTGACAGTGTTTCTTCTGCCAGAACATTATAGTCATGCAGGCTCAGTTTACCATGCACGGCAGTTCCAAGCAATGAAAAAGCTCTTGATGCCGGATCTACTGCATAGGGTTTTACTGCTTTCAGCCATATCAGCCTGGCATCAGAACCGGCAGAAGACGGACTTATTCCTTTCCATTCCCTGTCAAAAGAAGCTGCTCTCAGGTATGCCATGGGAGCGCATCTGTTCTTAAGCCTGCACCCTCCGGGTGCAAGGCATTTTTCTATCTCAACTCTTTGCTGATCGGGGCATATGAACCATTTCGCAGGCATATTCACTCTCCCTTAAAATTTTTCATCGATGTTTTCAACATCTATATAGTTTTCAACATCGAACAGGGCGGCGAATTTTATGCCGCCGTCAATTTCCACTTCTTTTCTGATATAACGACCTGAAATGCTCCGTTTTCTGTCATGAAGTTCAGCAGGGAACAGCCTGTCGAAAACGTCATGATCAATCAGAATCTTTTTTTCGTACGGGCTGACATCTATTAACCCTTTTTTGTTTGCAAAAGCAATGCAATCCAAAGCTTCAACAAACATTTTAACTGTATTTTCATTATCCATGTTTACCTTCTCCTAACATTTTTTCGGCAGTTTCCATTGCCGTGTTTTCGATTGCGTCTCCGTATTTTGCCAGTATACTGTCTTCCTGGCTTGCGGAGACACCATAAATTTTGCCTATGACGATCTGTTTTCGGAAACCGGTTTGAGGTTCTTCAGGCTCATAATACGCTGTAGCCTCAAACTCCCTGTTCCCTATCGTGAAAGTGAAATTTAATCCCAGCATCACAGTCTCCTACCAGCAGAACAGCACCATTGCAAGTAGTCCCAAACCGGCTGCAAGCAATACTGCTTCCACTATTAAAAATATTTTGTTTGACATGTTTGCCTCCTTTTTTTTGTTTGTGTTAATTGCAATAAAACATAAGTGTTTTCGCTTGTCAACACTTTTTTTAAATATTTTTTATTTTTTTTTAAATAATTGTTGCAAATAATAATAAACATGCTATTATACAGGCAAAAACAGATTAACAGGAAGGAGGGATTATAATGGAGCTTAAAACAGTTAAGGAAACGGCCAGGGAATTAAGGATGACTACTGTATGGGTCAGGCAGAAAATACATGCAGGCAAAATCAGGTGTGTTCGTATGGGTGGAAAGTATTTTGTGCCCCGGGACGAAGTAAACAGATGCAAAACAGAGGGGGTGGAGTAAGTTGAAAAAAAGAAGTGTGTATCTGGGAGCAGGACAATACAGGGAACTGGAAAACATTGCAGGAAAAACAGGACTGACTGTTGCGGATCTCCTGAAAAGGGCAGTTGCCATGTACGTCGAAAAAAGAAGGGTTACCGATCCATATGTAAAGAAAATTCAAAATGTCAGCAGTCAACAGTAAAAAAAGCTTGCAGAAACATAACGACTCTGTTACTATTATAACAGGCAGGTGAGAGGTAAGAATCATGACGGAAAAACCTTACAGTTCAGAGAGCGCATTTCATGTTCGGGTGTTCCCGATGGCAGCCCGTCACTGCCCTTACCGCATGGAATGCGCTTTTTTATTTTGAGGAGAATAAAATGGAGTTTCACGAAATAGCCAACATGTTTCCTTTAATGGAGGGGGCTGAATTTGACGCTTTGGTAGCAGACATTAAAAAAAATGGTTTGCTTGAACCGATATGGCTTTATGAGGACAAAATTCTTGATGGCAGAAACAGGTACAGGGCGTGCCAATTAGCAGGCGTTGAACCACAGTTTGTGAAATATACCAAAGGCGATCCACTTGCGTTTGTGATTAGTGCAAACTTGCATAGACGGCATCTTAATGCTTACCAGAGATCAAAAATTGTTTTGAAATTAAAACCATTATTGAAAGAGAAGGCGAAGGAAAGACAAAAAAGGAAACCAAAATCTGTTTCACAGATATCTGTAGAACAAAATATTGACACACAAAAAGAACTTGCCAGGATAGCTAATGTTTCCCATGATACCATTGCAAAGGTTGAAACAATAGCTAAAAAAGCAACAGATAAACAAAAGGAAAGGGTAAGGGCAGGTAAAAGCTCTATAAACGCAATTTACAAAGAAATTAAAAGGGTTGAGAGAAAACAGGAACTAAAAAAAATGCCGACTGGTAAAATAGAAGGCAAATACAATGTTTTGTTGGCAGATCCCCCCTGGCAATATGACTCCCGGTCTACTTCAATAAGGGGAGTAGCAGATGATCATTATCCGACAATGACCATAGAGGAAATCCAGGCTTTGCCAGTAAAAGAAGCGACCCTTGAAAATGCTGTTCTCTTTTTGTGGACAACAACATCAATGATTAAAAAAGCCTTTTCTGTAATAGATGCCTGGGGTTTTGAATTTAAAACTTCAATGGTTTGGGTAAAGTCCCATATTGGCACCGGGTTTTATGTTCGGAGCAGGCATGAAATTATTCTTATTGGAGTTAAAGGCAGTTTTCTTCCAATGACAATGGATATACCTGAAAGCGTTTTTTTTGCCGATAAAGATAAACACAGTAAAAAACCATCAAAAATTTACGATATTATAGAAAGTATGTATCCAGAACAAAAATACCTGGAATTGTTTCAACGTGGGAAACCTGGAGAAAACTGGACTGGATGGGGGTTAGAAAGTAATGTTTGAAGATGATTTGGCCCTGGAAGAAAAATTTTACAATGACATATTTAAGCCCTGGTTGAATAGTCGCGGGAATGATTCAATCTTTATCAGGTTTAATTCCGACAATATTGTTTATGAAGCGTTACAAAAAAAGAACGATATTGATGTCGTGCTGGATAATGGAAAAGAAAATATAAGTCTTTCTTTAAAAACCGTCAGGAAAATATACGATAGAATTTTCTTTGAGACTATTTCAAATTGCAATACAAACACACCCGGGTGGGGTATTTATTCAAAGGCAGATTGGATCGTTTATTCAATGGGTGATTTCGATAACGGCTTTGTTTGCCGATGTTTTAAATTGGACAATATTGTAAATATTGATAATTACAGCAAGGCATATGGTGAGACAAGGGACAGGCTGGGCAACCTGCTTTACAAAACCGAGGGGAGATTAATTCCCTGGTCGGATTTCCAGCATGCCCTGCTGTTTGACGGCAGGTGAAACATTTAACGGAAGGAGATTTTTCAATGAATGAACAGGTCAGAAAATTAACAGGCATAAGGCTGGAAGGAAACATTGTTCCTGTAAGCTGGTACAGGAATATAAAAACAGAAAAAGGTTCGGTTGATCATGTGGCAATAACATTGCTGGCCGATATTTTTTACTGGTACAGACCGACGGAACAGAGGAACGAACAGACAGGCGAAATTACAGGGTATAAACAGAAATTTAAAGCTGACAGGCTGCAGAAAAGTTATGAGTCGTATGCCAGCCTTTTCGGTTTTTCCAGAAGGCAGGTCAAACGTGCCTTTGACAATCTTGCAAGGCTGGATCTGATCACCAGGGAGTTCAGGAACATAAAAACGGATGAGGGGCTGGCCATTAACAATGTGATGTATGTCGAAATTAATGCTGAAAACGTTTTCAGGCTTACATATGGTACTTCCACCGGCGTAAAAGCGACATCCCTTCGGTGTAAAAGCGACATACCACCGGTGGTATATTGCTCTGCCACTGAGTGTAGGACAAATACAGAGACTACTACAGAGACTACTACAGAAAATAAAAAACCCTTTTGTGAGCACTCTGTCGAGTACTCACTAAGCAGGCTTCTGTTTTCCCTTATTCAGAAAAATAACCCCAAAGCGAAAAAGCCTGATTTGCAGGGCTGGTGCAGGCATATTGACCTTGCCATAAGAGTGGACGGAAGAACGCCGGAAGAGCTTGAAGAGGTTATAAGGTGGTGCCAGGCTGATGCGTTCTGGTCTGCAAACATTCTGTCCACTGCGGGGTTGCGAAAACAGTTTGACCGGCTCTGGATGAAAATGAAAAACGGCAGGGCAGAAAAGGAAATACCGCTTACATGGGAGGAGATTGAAATTTACAGGGACGGAAAGCACTGGCTGGATGATTACGGTGAAGAAAGTTTCCGCCAATACTGCGAACGCAACGGTGTTGACCCAGAGGAGGTAAGAAAATGGATAGACAGACATTTGAGACGGGAATAATACAGCTGTTCAGGCATTTTCAGGCAAAAAAGCCCGTGCATGAAACAATGGGAATATGGTATGAAAAGCTTTGTAACATGCGGCCGAAAATATTCATGTGGAGCATTAACAGAATTACGGAAGAGCATGACACGATCCCGAAAAACGTAACGAAAGCCATTAATGTTATTTCATGCGGGTATTATGCTGCACACCCTGAGCAGGAGTTCTCCGATACCATGTATGACCCCATGGACGACGGCAATTATCCGGTGCAGAAACTCTGGTACGCATACGGCATACTTTGCAGAAATAAAAATACTGCGGAATATGATAACGAACAGTTCCACCGGTATTGTGAACACAACAGAATGCCTGAAGGCAGAAAGGAAGCCGTCATCAACAGGTACAGGCTAAACAGTGGCGAGTCGTACGAAAGTGTTTTCGGCAGCTACCTGGCTGAAAGAATAAAAATACTGAAAGACATATGCACGGCAGCCTGATATGGCAGCACAGACGCAAAATTTCGGGCAGACACGCCCAGGTCAATACAAACATATATGTAAAACGGAAAAGGCCGTTCCTGCGGCTCTGAGGCCGTTTAAACGGAATTTTAGAAAAAAGGAGGATGGAATATGATTAACAGGGTTATTCTGGTTGGCAATGTTGGAAGAGATCCTGAAATAAGTTACACAGCTGCCGGCCTTGCTGTTGCTCGTTTCAGTGTTGCTACATCGGAAATGTGGAAAGATAAAGCTACAGGCGATAAAAAGGAAAAAACGGAATGGCACAGAATTGTTGCCTTTGGAAAGCTGGCTGAAATATGTGGTGAATATCTGGTTAAAGGGAAGCAGGTATATATAGAAGGCCGTCTGCAAACAGGTTCATGGGAAAAAGACGGTGTTACACGTTACAGCACCGACATTATCGCCAGTGAAATGAAAATGCTGGGAGGCGGTGGCGGCCTGCAGGAACGGTCAGGGCATGGCCGTACCAGCAGCAGGAGAAACACCAGCGATGTTGATGAAGAAAGCATCAACGACGTTGATGAAGAAAGCATCAATGATATTGATGAGGAAAGCATCAACGACGTTGATGACATACCATTTTAGGTTTCGGCAGGAGGATGGAAAATGAAAGAAAAAAATTTCCAGCAGGAGTTCAGGAAAAGAAACACCATAACCGGTGTTTTTGAACTGAAATTATGCAAGGGTACAAGCTTGCCGTTTTCAAACATGGCTCCGCATCAGCTTAAGGCATTGAGCGATGCAGGTTCAGATGCAGGACTGTACCACAAGCTTACCGACCAGCCTGTTTCGTTTCAGCAGAACATGCAGGGTATGCAGGAGCAGAAAAAAAAACAGCGTTTTACAAGACCGGCACCGTTTGACTGCTTTTTTCTGAAAAACGTACCGGCCTGGCTTGTTGTAATGTTCTACATTCCACGCAGGAAAAAGAATGTGTATTATATTGCAATTGATGACCTGCTTGAGATGATCGAAGGCGCCGGTCGGAAAAGCATGACCGAGAGCATGGCTGAGAGGTACGCCAGTCATGTTGACGATTACAGAAGAAAACCGGCGCACCCCTGAAAGAGTACGCCGGTCTGGTTTCAGACGGCCTGACTAATCTTCACGGATTACACCTCCACCGATTGCCCTGCCGACAATGGTGGAGCCGTCAAGCTGGCTGCATGTATGGCAGGTGTTCATCTGTACGGTGGAGCCGTCATTCCCTGCCAGAAAAACTTTGGTGGCTACTTCTTCACGTCCGCATACGGGGCACATATAGCTGATTGGCCGGCTGAAGTGCCAGACTATCGGTTCAGCCTTCATGACTTCATAATGCATGTTTGCACCTCCTTCCTTTCGGCTGTAATATTTTTTCGCCTATGGTATCCGCTGCCAGCCCTGCACATTTCCGGCATACGCATACATTGAGCAGTAAATTTTCGTTTTCAACCACCTGCAGGTAAGCTGCCGCTTCATGTCCGCACACCATGCACCTGACCGTGTCGAAAGCAAGCGGCCTGCTTTCTGTTTTTTTCATGTTTCCTCCTCCTCTTTTTTGCATGTAAGGTTCAGATGCAACCGTCCGGGTTCATATTCGTATGTTCCGGGACGGTTTTTCAGCGCTGCAAAAATACCTGCGGCGCTTTCGCAGGCATTTTTACCCCTGAGCCGGAAACCTTTTTCTATCAGGCAGTCGGCTATATGTGCCTCCGTGACCAGCAGTCTGCCCCGCTCATTATATTCGGCCAGGCTGCTGGCAATTTCCAGCCCCTGCCTTTTTGTGATCTCTTTTATTTTCATTTTTTTCTCCTTCCTGTTTTTCCCATTTTTTGGGCACTGCACCTTGACAAGGTGCCTGTAACTCAGGGCCATGCCCGTTCAGTCCCTGCCCGCCCCGTTTCCCCGCCTGCGGGTGGCGTCCACGGTCTCTTACGTTTACCATTGCGCCGCCGTGCGCGACGCTCCGACCCATATTTTTTTCTGCCGATCGGTTAGGCAGGCCCGGGGGCTATCCGATTCCAGGATTAGCCTCCCTGGTTTATTTTGATGCGATCCAGCCTCCTTGTTCCCGGGTTAAGAAAAAAAACGGGAGCGTTATACTTTTCCGCAAATTTCTGAACAGCTCGCAAGGCTGTTTGAGAAATTTTGGTACTTTTCAGCACCACGCCCAGATACTCCGGCCTGCAGAAAACTTCGGTGTGCCCCGACCAGGCTACATCCTGTGCCCTGGTTTTTCTCAGAGTACCATTCCTGTTGTACTCTGAAAACACGTCGCTCCGGAATTTTTTCACGATGGCAGAGTTCCTGACCAGCAGTCCAACCTTGGCATGCCTGATCATACTCCGCCCACGCCGCAGGCGCTCTGCCGCAACGTGTTTACGCCGGCTTTGCTCAATTTCGAAGCAGAGCGCAGAATATAGCCCTCTGTTTTTCCTGTTTGTGTTGAATGCTCCCAGCCAGCGTATTACCATGCTTTCCTCCTGTTATTTTTTTTATGCTCCGGCTTGGAGCTTTTATTTACCTCCGGTTCAGCGTTCCCCTTGATCGGAGCAGTGTTTTTTTTAATATCCCTCTGTATGGTACCAGTAGAGGGACTTAAGATCCTCCTCCTCCTGCCCGGACAATTCATGCCCGAGCCAGTACTCCACGTCTGTGGCGAGTTGCTCGAACCCACCACAGTCTTTCCAGTCTTTAGGAGTAAAATCCTGAAGGCCGAAATGGGTCTCGCTATAAGTTAATGAAGTTTTCATTTTTTCTCCTCCTTCCTGTTTTTCCAATAAAAAAAGGCGCACCCCACCTTTTGGTGAGATACGCCTGTGAGTTGCCCCCCTTTTATGGGGGGCGGTTCAGTGACGAAATTTTATTTTGTCCAGCCGTGAATACAGCCGAACATCGCTGACGCCCGAAGAAGCTCTTCGAGGTCAGCTTTGCGAAGAAAGTCTTCAAACCTTCTCCGCAACTTTTTGGGGTCAAAGGTCTGAACCTCAAACCCCTCAAAAAATCCGTCCCATTTAGGGACGAAATTTTGCAGGGAGCGAGGTTCAACCCTTCTCCCCGTCTCCAGCGACCATGCCCGATCGCCGGAGACGACGACCCGCTTTGTAATCAAGTCGTCGAGCCGCCCGTTGGGGCGTGGCTCATTGTACCTTATCTCCGGCAGGGGAAGACCGGATGGTACTCCGATCTCTCCCCGCCGGAAGTCTATGACCCTTCTGCATTTTTGGCAGAAGAAGCCCTCGCCTTCCAGTTCAATAATTGAACCGGAAGCACCGCAGTCGCATCTACTTATTTTATCCATTTCCCTTCCTCCTTTGCTCCGGCCTGGAGCTTTTATTTACCTCCGGTTCAGCGTTCCCCTTGACCGGAGTAGTGTCGTTTACCCTTTCTCTTGCACGTTCAGTGCCAGCACCATATATATATGCATAAATAATGCGAGAATAATGTGCATTTTTGGTATGGTTGGCGCAAGTGTTTAATATTATTGATGAAAATTATGTATCGGGTTAGCCTGTATGAAAATTCGGAAATTCCTGTGCAATTCCATGCGACTGTATGCGACTGTACACAACCAGCCTGTTTTAACCGTGTTTAGCCTGTTTTAACCGTGTTTATGCTGAATTGTGCAGTAGCGCAGGGTTGCAGGGTTGCATGCGACTGTATGCGACTGTGCGACTGTACAGCGGCAGGATGTATGCAAATGTATACCGTCCCTGTGCACAAAAGCATACATGAGCCTGAAAGCCTTGCCAGCAGCATGTCTGCGGTGTCCATAAAAGTATACGGTACCGGATGGAAAAGTGTACGCTCATGAAAGGTGTACCTTATTATATACCTGCCGGTTATGTGAGGAGTGTGTCATGTCATGTGTTATGCTGGCTGAACTGGGTCGCAGTGCTGCGTGGTTATATGCGACCGTGCGACTGTATGGAAAGGCAACCCCCAAAAAAAGAGGGCGGGGTCGGGTGTTCCCTTCTTTACAAACCTGCCAGATTTTGAAACCTTTTTTTGCAAACAGTAAAAAAACACTTGACATATATTTATATTTCTGTTGTATTGGGGGGTACAGGCTTTATGCCTGTTTTGTCAATGGTGAAAGACTGGTGGCGGCCGAAAGACCTGAACCCAGCCGCCGATCGATCCGACGCAACGACGGAGTAACGGATAAACAGCCATCATTTTACAGTCCGTGGAGTCCAAGGCGTGGTGAGACTTAAAAATTAAGGACTCAATTAACAAAAACAACATCTACGCGGGGAAGCAGATAGGGCTGATAATTCACCAGAATATAAGTCATTGGCATAACAGTCCGGTTTTGGAAGCACACCTTACGGGGTGGAGGTGTGCCCGGGGGGAGGAAGGAAAAAGGGTAAAAGGTCATGGTTTGGTGGTACGATGAAAAGCATTGAGACAAAAAAACAGAACAGGGAAATTTTAAGCCGGTACTGTGCCCTGAAATTAAGGAAGCTGATAGAGGAGCAGGCTGATGAAATAGCCCGTGAGAAGTACGGCAGGAATGCAAGAACGGCAGCCATGAAGAAGATTATATGGGCAGCATACAGAAAAAGAAGAAAGAGGCATCCTTTTCCTGCACGGGAGGAGCTGCTGAGGCTTCAGGAAGAGTATATAGGGGCTCATGGTGTTACGCAATGCCCGAAGGTATGGTTCAGGGCATGCTAGTCGGGACAGTGGAAGAGGAAAGGTGAAGTTCAGTAATTTTAACAGATGGACAAAGAAGCAGAAAGCTTTTGTGCACGCCTGGGATGGTGATCTGAAATCGTCAAGCGAGAAGGCCGGTATCAGTATGCGTTATGCCAAAACTCTGCTTGCAAAACCGGCGGTGGCTGAGGCGATTCGTGCAATGAAAAGAAAATATGTCAACAGTGCCAATTACAATTTGACAAAGAAGTCGGGACACGGGAAGGTGGCGACTGACATTGATGTGTTAAGGTTCTGGACTTTTGTCATGAATGGTGATGTTGACAGTGTAAACGCCATGACGGAAAGTGAGAAGGGCAGTATAAAAAAAATTAACATGCAGGACAGGCTGAAAGCCAGCCAGTACATGGGCGATTACCTTGGCATTACACAGAAAGTTCCACAGCAGCAGACCAGCATAACTGCTGAAGACATAGTTATTCAGATATTAAACAACACCTGGCAGGTGTCTGACAGTACTTCAGGTGTAAGGAAGATAGCCGGATATCATGACAGACGAAAGTATATTGAAGCCTCCGAAGAGAACTGTAAACAGGCGGAAGGGCAAAAAGAAGCAGCCGCCGGAGTGTGATGCTTCCCTTTCCGGTACTGCAAGGGTTATTCAGTCCCTGTTTAAAATACAGAACAAGGACGGAGCTACTGTTGATTTTATTCTCAACCCCAGCCAGAAGGCCTATGACTTGCAATCCACAGGCAGGGACATAATCGCAAAGGCAAGACAGAAAGGTTTTTCTACATACAAAATAGCCGAGGCTACCGTCAAATGTCTTGGTGTCCAGGGTACAAGGGCAGTTCTTATTTCCCATGAAAGCAGAGCCACACAGCGTCTTCTTGACAGGGCAAGGTTTTTTCTCAAGCATATCAAGGGCCCCAAACCTGAAATGGGCAGGTCATCAAGAAACGAGTTTTATTTTCCAAAGACTGAGAGCAGTTTTTACATTGGGACTGCCGGTTCCAGGTCTTTCGGGCGTGGTGACACCATAACCGATCTTCATATTTCAGAGTATGCATGGTGGGAAAATGATGCCATAGCTCATGTAGCCGGTTTGTTTCAGGCGGTGCCGAAAAATGGTCGTATTTGTATTGAAAGTACCGGTAATGGCATGTCAAACGATTTTTATTATATGTGTACCAATGCCGAGAAACTTGGGTATAACCTGTTTTTCCGTTCATGGTGGGAGGATGAGGAATATTCTGTTGAACCCCGAAGGGAATGGGCGCCTGAAGGGTTTGAGCATTATTTTCAGGACATGAAAACAGGGTTTAACCTTACCGAAGCCCAGTTATACTGGTACTGGCTGAAGCTGCTGGAGTTCCGCATGGATCTGAAAACCATGCAGCAGGAGTACCCTTCCACTTTTGAGGAATGCTTTCAGGCCACAGGCGGTTCCCTGTTTCCGAATGCAGCAAGGGTAAAAAGCGGGTACTGGGGCTGGAAAAAAAAGGATGAGTACAGGGTCAACTATCTTGAAGGTCATCCTGACAGCAGGAGGTTCACATATGTTATAGGAGCCGACCCAAGCGGCGGAACCGGTAATGATGATGCAGGGGTTGAAATAATATGTCTTGAAACACTGGAACAGGTCCTTGAGTTTAAAAATAACCGGATCGACCCTGTAGAGTTCGGCTGGTTTCTTTGCGCACTGGGTGAAGAGTTTGGCAGGGCTTTTATGGTTTGTGAGGCGAATCATCATGGTATTGCTACCCATAGCATTCTTGTAAAAAATTACCAGAAGAACCGGATATACAAAAGGCATACTGGCTTAAGGAACGGCAAGCCTTCATATGGGTATATGACTACACAGACAAGCAAGCCTGCTCTTGTGGGAGCAATAAGGGAGTGTCTTGGCATGGGGCTTGTAATATATGGTTCAGACACTGTAAACGAAATGAAAAGCTTTGAAGAAGACAGCAGGGGCAAAATGGGAAGCAGGAGCGACAACCTTGTTATTGCCCTTGGCATGGCCTGTGTCGGAGCCATACATTATGCAAGGTACAAAAAGGACATGCCCATACCGGAACATTCTGAAGAAAACAGGGGAACAAACTTCATGTATTATACTTTTGATGACTGTTTTTTACCAAAAAAGAAAGAAGATTCCCTGCTGCCAAGGCAGCTTAACTGAAAGGAAAGGAAAGTGAAAATAAAGGTACTGACCCATGCACTGGTTCTGCTGTTAACGGTATATGTTACTCTTGCCTTTGCCCGTCAGCCGGTAATCATTACCGTGCTGAAGGATGTAGTGGAGGATGACCTTGACAGCTTCAACATTTACAATGGCGATGATCTTGTCGCCAACATTAAGGCTGATGTAACCCCCTGGGTGTGGAAAGGTGAAATAACGCTGATTAACGGGCAGGCGGTAATAACTGCAACTGCTCTTGACAGGGCAGGCAATGAGAGTGAGCGGAGTCCGGCAGCGCTGTTTGACCCGCCACCTTCAGCGCCAGCTGTAACTGTAGAAATAAAAGTGGAGGTGGAACAGTGAAACTGGAAGAGCTGGGAAAAAAGATTAAAAGAAGGTGGGAAATAGCAATAGCAGCCTGTGATGAGCCTGAATCGTGGCGGAAAAAGGAAGGCGATGTTATAGCTTTCAGGCCAGCTCCCTGGAAGTGGGGGAAGAAAGAGCTTGACCAGTACCTTATAGTCACTGTTGACAGCATGACACGCAATGAGATGGTACAGCTTTGCGGCCCCCTGTATGAAGACGGGGAGACTGATGAAGACGTGATTATGGACAGGAACCTGAAACGAAAGGCGAAGCGCAGGTACAGGCTGCCTCTGAACATTATCAAAAATGGCTGGCTTCCGGAGCTTGACACGCAGAAGGTTCGGGACAGAAGTCTGGTCTATCAGCCGCTTAAGGAAAAAGGTATTGTAATTGATACTGCGGAAGAAGTTGCTGTTTTTCTGGACAGGCATACACAGACTTACAAATACAAACAGAAGAAGGCAGTCTGATGGCATCAGCAAGTCAGGGGCAGACACACACAGACTTGCAAAAATTATTTCTGAACAGGAGTAAATATGGAATATATAAAAACAGATATACCCGATATAATTAAAAAGATAGAAACTGTTGAAAGTGAGATTCATATCAGTAAAATGGAAACTGAAATAGCAGGCTTAAAATCACAACTTGGAAATATTCCAGAACCCAAGAAAGAGCCAGATCAGGAAACTCTGGAATTCTGGAACAGGATGAATTCGGAGCTATTCAATAAAGAAGAACTTATGGAAGAACTCGCAGAAAAAGAACAATTATTAGCTCAATTAAAGGCATTATGATATGGCAATAACCTATACTTCATCAGACAATAAAATCACCGTTACAGGGTACTCAGAAGAAACTCCCTGTAATTTTACTGATTTATATAATGCAGATAAAGCAGGAACATTAGATTTATTTTCTGGGACACCAGCAGAAAACATAACGCTAACAAATCAGGTAAGACCTTCGGATGAATTAGCTTTAAAAATAGATTTTATTTTATCAGATTCAGATGCAGGAACTGGTGATACTATTGTTATTACAGGCACGGATAAAGATGATAACGCACAATCAGAAACACTAACAACAGAAGCAGACGGAACATTCACAACAACAAAGTGGTATAAAACAGTTACTGATGTAGATTGTATTGGATTTACAGCAGGAACTTTAACAATAAGACAAAATCAATGGGGAGTTATTTGGAAAACAGGGACTTCTCAATTTACTTTCAATTGTAAAATTGATATTGGTGATGGAACTGAAACCTGGTTTGCGGATGAGAATAAGCAAATTGTTTTTCTGGATGGTATTGTAACAGATGCTGCCCAATCTGTAATAGATACTAAAGATAACGGACATTTCAGATTGGGAAGATTGTATGATGAATATAATAAATATTATGGGAATGGATGCGCTTTTTTTATTCTGGAAAGTAATTATTATACTCGTAACTTTGACACATCTGCAGGAGATAATAATTTCTATGATACCAAATTTTATGCTTCAACTGCAAGTGGCAGAGCATATCTGGGATACGTCAATAATATTTATGGGTGTATTTTTACTGGATATTTTAATTTTGATATTCGCAATCAGACAGATGCCTATAATATTGTTTATAATAAAACATATGGAGGTATAAGGTTAAGAGGTTCAGGACAGGTTTCAAATATTTTTTCAATAAATTGCGATAGTATTGCAATAATTCAAAACGGGACGCTTTCAAATGTTTATGCCAGAGGATTATCGGAATTAGAAATATATTTGAGTTCTGGAATTGCCTGTTTAATTAATTTTGATATAGATAGTTGGGTTTTTGACTGGAAAACAACAGGTGGCACAATTAATCGTCAATATACATTTAACCTGAAAGTAATTGATAAAGACAATAATCCAATAGAAAATGCAACAGTAATACTAAAAGACAAAGATGGAAATATGGCTGACCAGAAAGGATTTAGCACAACAACAAACGGAGATGGAGAAATAACAGAGCAGACAGTAACTTATGGGTATTATAATTACGAGAATGGGGATACCATGCAAAGCTATAGTCCTCATACTTTAGAAATAGGAAAGGCAGGATATAAAAGCTATGAAACAAAACTTATATTAAATGAAAAGATAGATTGGAAAATAACATTAAGGCGAATATCTGTTTGTGTTGATGAAGAAGTAATAAATTAAATATAACAGGAAGTAAAAAAATACAGGGTGAAAGAATAATATGCGTTATTTGGAAGAAGAAAATCCTTTTATTTGGGTTAGATTTGCAACAACAGATTCTGTTACAATTACAATTTATAAAGCAATTGACAATTCAGTTGTAGTTGATGCAGCAGCAATGTCTGAATTATTGAGTACTGGATATTTTAAATATCAATTCAGTCCGTCTCCTGCTCCTGTCGAATTGACAGAATATTTTTATATAGCTACTAACGGAATAGAAGAACATGCGGGTAAAATTATTTTGGGAGGTTATCCTGATAGTATAAAAAATGAAACAGACAAAATACAGACAGACATTATTGATGCCAAGGCAGATTATAAGGCAACAGGGTTCAGTACACATAGTGCTGCTGATGTTAAAAGTGCCATGGAGGCTTCAGGGTCTGACCTGGACTATCTGGTTAAAGCTCTTGTTAACAAGCTTGTTATTACAGAGGCAAGCGGTGATGCTGAAATGTTTGATGATGCCAATGGCTCTCTCGGGTCTGTACTGGCGGCATTTACTTCAGATGGCACCTATACTACACGAAAGAGGATGGTTATATAATGCCTCTTGACAGCAAAAGAATCTGGGATGAAAACGGGTACGGCAGGGATAACCCGTTTGAAAACACCCTGAGCTTTTTAATAAAAAAGGGCAGGGAATTTGGTGTCAGGAAAGACGTTGTCGAAACTGTTATAGCTGAAGTGCTGCTGGATGTTGAAAATGGCAGGGAGTACCCAAAAGACAGATGCCCCTGTGGGTGCGGAATAGACAGAAGTGGGACTGCAATTACGCATGACATGTTAAAAAAAATAATTTCTCTTGGAGAGAAAACAAAAAAGGAAGAAGGCAGAATTTTAACAGAGCATATAAATAAAATTATACTAAACCATATAAAGAAACAGAACGAAGGGTACATAAAGGAAAAGATGCCTCCTGAAAAAAAGTTTTTTCTTTTTGACTGGGAGCGCAGCATTGTTTTGAAAGGAATAAAAAAACTTGATGGATTTTTTCGCAGTCGCAAGCACGGGGACATACCCGATCCCGACGCCAGCGAATAGTCAGCGGGCGGCATTTGCAATATCATATGGTTTTTTGTCAAGTCTTGCAGAGGCAGCAGCTGCTGTTGGGAGAGGGCTTGCAAAATTCGGGCAATCATTAAAAATGAGGTGAATTAAACATGGCAACAGAACTTGAAGCAAGAGGCACTATCGAGGTTAACAGCATTGCTGCCGATTGGGACTGGGCGGCAGTTATGACTTCTCATCCTGAAGCTGTCAGGCTGGCATCAATAACATTTATACCTGGAGCAGCAAATGACAAACTTGTTGTAAAGGAGGATTCGGATGCGGGGCCGGTAATTTTCAGGGCTTTGTGTACTGATACGGATGAGAAAATAAAGTATTTTTACGGTGCCAAAAGATCGGTATATGTTGATTTTTCGGAGTGTGTATTAAGTGCAGGGCACAAGATGATTATAGACCTGTGGCCTGCCAGAAATTAGGATATGATAATATGAGCAGTGTTCTTGTTATAAGTGCTGATGGCAATGGTGGTGCAATAGCCAGCAGACTGGCTGAAGAAAGCGATGTTGTCAGGCTTTATTTCGGATGCAACAAAAAAGTTGCCGGCAGCGGGCATGGCAACGTTACTGTCATACATTCACTGTCAATGCTGGAACAGTTTGATTTTGTTCTTTTTGACGGCAACGGTTTTGAGGGAACTGATTACAGGCTCAGGGAAAAAGGCATAAAAGCTGTCGGTGGCGGCAGCTTTGGCAGAAAAGTTGCAAACGATGCAGTGTACGGCAGACGGGTTGCGGAATCATTGCTTGAAGATGTTGACAGTTCAGAAGAATGCCCCCCAAAAGGTATTGATCTGTCAGTAACAGGCTGGTTTGATGGTGAGTCTTTTATAAACTGCTTTGTTTTTTCAGGCAGGTACAAAAGATTTATGGATGGCGATAAGGGTGTTGAGACCGAGAATATGGGCAGTGTGGTATGGGCCGTTGCAAAACCGGAAGACAGTCTTGTTAAAAAATGCCTGCTGCCGCTGGCGGAACTGCTGCAAAAGGTCAGGCATGTTGGTTTAATGGGAGTTAATGTTACTGTAACAGAAGATGACATTTATTTCAACCGGTTTGAAACATGGCCTGTTTATGAAGATATACTGGCTTTCACGGAAATACTGAAAGGCAGTCTGTTCGACTTTTTGTTAAAGCTGGTTTTAAAAAAACATGATAGAGTTGATATGTTTAACACTTATGGCATGGCAGTCAGGCTGTCAGTCCCGCCGTACCCGTATAAAATCAGAAATTACATGAAGTGTGAATACGACAGTCCGGTTATGGATAAAAAAGCAAAAAAACATGTTTTACTTAATGATATATGCAATGACAGCAGTATATTGGGCTATGTTTCTGCAAGAGGAGTAACGAGCAGGGAAGCAGGAAAGCGTATAGGCAGAACAGTAACAGGTATGAACCTGAAGCCTGAAGTGCAGTACCGCACGGACATAGGGCATGACATAGAAAAAAAAATAGAACTGTTAAAAACCTGGGGATGGTTAAATGTCTGAACTAACAGG
>JAOQII010000010.1 GCA_026134025.1 Candidatus Syntropharchaeum sp. | reverse complement strand
CTATCGCACCGAGGATTTGTCCCATCATTCTTGTTAAGAGTATGCTTCCTGTCACGCCCAGCACGCGATGGATGCCTTCAGAGAGACAGAAGAGAAACCAGCAACACCTCACAACACCTCATCAAGAGCCTTAACGAACTCATCCTCAGTCCCCACAGGAATCGATCCGCCTGCTGCGACGTTGTGTCCTCCACCAACCCCACCGACCTTTGATGCTGCGATTCTCATAACCTCTGAGAGATCAACCCCGCTGGCAACAAGCGCCCTTGTTCCCCTTGCAGAGATCTTAGAGACCTTCTCAAGCCGGTTTATCACAAATATCGGCTTATCAGGATAGAGATAACGGATGATCGCACCTGCAAATGCGCCTGTAATGTCCCGATCTTCTGCAAAGATGTATCTGAAACCATCCCGTTCATGGATGTTCTGATCAACCGCTGAAAGCTCCCTTACAACCTTTCTTTGAAAATCAACCCTTATCGCCGATGCTTCATCGATACCGTTTCGATCCCGCATGCAGAGCGAGAGTGCAAGCCCCATCTTCCCCCTCTTGCCACAGGCATCGATGGTCTGCATGAGCCCGATTGCGTCGGGAATCACCTCAAAGTTCAGGATATAGCGCTCCCCCACAATATCTTCTATCGCATCCTCACTCGCTCTTGCCTTTATCTTTGCAATAAGTGCATCTATCAGTCGATTCTCATCAGAACTGCTCAAATCCCAGAGCCTGCCTTTTACACCAAGCTCCTCAAGAAATGCCCCAATATCGTTTTTCTCATCGCGATGAATGTAGGGCTCTGTTGAAAGCTCGAGTTCCTCTCTGATCTCACCATCAGCGATCTTTAGTCCTTTTTTTACCCTGACAATTCCGTTTTTTACAGCCACACCAAGAATATCCTTATTAACGCCGACCATTCGTTGTTTATCCCCGAGCGCACCCGTGATCGCAAGCCCAGAAAGATCCACGTTATCCCCAAGCTCCTGGGCAACGGTAAAGGTACATCCTGATGCAGAGACCTCAAAAGCACCATCAAGTCCCACGCTATGTGGATTCACCTGAAATATCCCTGTAGGGGGCTCTTTCTGATACCGATGATGATCGATCACGACAATATCAATCCCGAGTTCACGCTGTATCATCGCAAGTATCTCACCCTGACTGCTTCCCATATCGCAGAATAGAAGAAGATCCCCCTCTTTCGTTGAATCACGCAGGATCTCCAGTATCCCTTCATCGAGCCGCGAGAGGAGTGTTGTCTGGAAAGGTATGCTGCACCTCAAGAGTGCATGGCAGATTATAGCCGCTGATGTGATACCATCTGCATCGTGATGGGATATAACCCTGACAAACTCCCGATTTTTTATCTCTGATGCAACTTTCTTTGCAGAATCCAGAAGGCGCTCGATCATCTTAATACGTATTGAGCCAGCGGGTGTTATAAAGGTAGCGGGATCTGTACTGTATCGATGGTAGGTAAAATTATATAAAAATTTGAACGTCGTTGTTTCATGATCCTGGGTGTGGATATCGGAGGAGCAAATACAAAGATCGCATCATCGGATGGTTATACAGGATCGTTCTATCTACCCATCTGGAAGGGGGCAGATCTCACAGGAATTCTCAAAAGCGCTCTCGATGAATTTTGTCCTGATAAAGTGGGGGTCACGCTAACATGCGAACTTGCAGATTCATTCTTGACAAGAGAAGAGGGAATCCTTCATATCACCGAGATCGTCTCAGATCTTATCGAGGATGCACTATTCTTCTCGATCGAAGGGGAATTCCAGGATCATAACGCCGTTGTAACACATCCTGAGAAGTTTTTTGCATCAAACTGGATCGCATCGTCCATTTTTCTCGCAGAAGAGTTTGGAGATATACTATTTGTTGATATGGGAAGTACAACAACGGATATTATACCGATCTGTTCGGGTAAGCCTCTGGCTGGCATGAGTGACTTTGAGCGGTTGAAGCGAGGGGAACTTATCTACACAGGTCTTTTGCGAACGAACGTGGCAACGATCCTTGATAAAGTGGAGGTTGACGGATACCTCTGCAGGCTTGCATCAGAACTTTTTGCGATAACAGCAGATGTCTACTTATTACTTGGAAAGATTGAAGCCTGCGATTATACGTGTGATACACCAAACGCCTATGCCGATGGTGGAGGCAAGACAGTAGAGGATGCATCGAGAAGGATTGCAAGGGTTGTATGCTCAGACATTCAGGAACTTGGGATGGAGAATATTCACAGGATCACAAACGAGATCGCCCTTGCACAGAAAAACGAGATCAAAGAAGCTATAGACTTAATTTCCAGGCGTTACGGTCTCAGAAAAGTTGTTTGTGGAGGAATTGGTGAGTTTCTGATCAAGGAGGCATCAGAAGAGCTTGGTCTTGAGTATATTTTATTATCCGCGCATTATGGAAAGGAGATATCCGCTGTTTTTCCCGCGTATGCAGTTGCGAGGATGATGGACGTGGAATAATTTTTACGGGATTGCTTTGATAATCAGTGAAATCTCATCATGTGTGAAGTTGTGTGGTATGATGTAGAGGACACATCGCCCATCTGCCCAGAAATACTGTGGCTCACCATTCACCATGACCCGATATACGACCTTATCATCGATCGTAACCTCCTCGAGCGTGGAAGCCCAATCACCGCCCCATTTGCGCATACCGATCACCATCCTCTCGGTCTCGGTTCTGGCGACCGTCCCGTTCTGATAGAGTGTCACCCACAGCGTCAGGAGCTTATCATCTTTTCCATAATGTATGATAGCAAGATCCTCCACATTCTCGATACTTCCTGTATGCGATCGTTTCACCCGCTGCAGCGCATCCATGCCGGTGGATACCACCATTTTTTCCATACCAAGAATCGCTGCCGGGGCGATCTCAGATGCGTTCGTCGCTGATTGTGCTGGTTGAGTATCGGTAACACATCCGATAGAGGTTACGAGGATCATCGCAGCAAAAAGTGCCACGATAAAATTTTTGATATTCGAGATCATCTTATCATGAACCGCTAAATAAACCTGAAATAAAAGTCCCTCACAAACTCAAAGTTCTTCTTAACGCTGTCTTTTCCTTTTACAACCCCCATGTGCCCTGGGAGAAGGTATTCAACATCAAGTACTGAAAGCCTGGTGATCGACTTTTTAAGTTCCATTCCACTCCCATGCGGGAGATCCGTCCTTCCAACACTCCTATCAAAGATCACATCCCCTGAAACAAGGGCTTTCTCGACGGGGTCATAGAAGCAGATGCTCTCTGGTGAGTGGCCTGGGGTGAGTATCATCTCGATATCTCTTGAACCTGTATTCAGCGTATCTGATAGGAGAATATCATCTGTGAAATCAGGCGAGTTCAGACCGAAGAAACGTGATACTTCATCGAAGATATTGCGATTAGCACCCTGAATCTCATGGATTGCGATCTTTGCGCCGCTTATCTCCTTTAAATCCTCATTTGCACTGCAATGATCGATGTGAAGGTGTGTGATAGCAATTAGATCGATATCGCTCGGCTTAAATCCATCGTTCTCAAGACCGTTAAGGAGGTGGTCCATATATGAGCTATTGCCAGGGTCGATCAGGATCGTGATCTCATCAACGAGAAGGTATGTATTGCAGTCAAGCATCCCTGTCTCAGGGTACCAGTATATATTATCCGTGATCTTCATCCAACCATCTTAAGTAGCTGTGGGATAAAAATGTATCGAAATGGAAGATCGAGTGAAAAAGCTCAAAATCATGATCCCGTCCTCTCTAACGATCGAGAGTAGTGATCCGCGGATAAGGGCGTACAAAGTCGGGCAGGTTGCGCGGGCTGCATCGATATTCCGCGTCGATGAGATCATAATCTACAGGGATCGCGACTTCAATGATGCTGCGTTTATACGTGATATTCTTGAGTATGCAAACTGCCCACCCCATCTCAAGCGGCATCTCTTCCCCATCTCAGCAAACCTGAAGTTTGCAGGGGTAATCCCACCGCTAAAAACACCTTCTCACCCCAAAAGCAAAGTTATTGAGATCGGAGAGTTCAGGATGGGATTTTTAAGGGGCAAAAAAGTTGATATCGGAGTTAATGAATTGGCCAGTATCTCTGGCGGTTCAAAGACCACTGAAAAGGTTGTTACGGTCAGGATCGTATCACGCACTCCGCTCGAGGTTGAGATCATTGACCCAGATGATGTTCCATTCTACTGGGGTTATCGGGTGAGGTTGAGAAAAAGCCTCTTCAAGGCACTTCGAGACAGGAAAATCGGAGAGAAGGTGATATTTACATCGAGAAAGGGAAAAGTCATTGATAGTAAGTTCCTGGAGAATCTTAAAGGGTACATCGATGAGAGAGGGGTTGTATTCGTCTTTGGATCACCGAAGAAAGGCGTTGACGAGATCCTGATGGATGAAAAGCACTCGATCGAGGAGTTTAACTACCCTGTGATAAATGTTGTAAAGGAGCAGGGTACAGCAACGGTGAGGATGGAGGAGGCGCTTATTGCAACGCTTACTATTTATAATGGGTTTTTGAGATAGATGTTGTGGCACACCCTCTGGGTGTAGCGAAGCGTCTGCCATAGGCGGTGCGAGGAGGGTATCTCGTTTGTTCTCGTTGGCTCGATCCTCACAGGGGTATTTGGTACACTCCACATCCTGATTATGGGTGCGAATGGACTGATGTATCTTCTTGGTGAGGTACGGCCCGAGATCTCTCTTTCTGGTGGCAGTTCCTGTAATTATGGTACTTAAACAGCAGAAGATGGGGGCTTAAGATGGAACAGATTGAAAGGCTGGGTGATCGCGTGGTCAGTCCACAGAGAAACCTATAAATACCGATCACCCAATTACATCTCATGAACCCTCTTACCGATCCTGATGGTTTCTTCAGCGAGAAGATGGAGCAGGACACTAATCTTAAAAGTCCAGCCCTGATCGTGCTTGTAGTTGGAGTGATCGCTGCTGTAAACGCTTATATTATCGCTGGGATGGTGATGGAGGCAATTGCGCCCACACTCCCACCAGAGGCAGCCGGTTTTGCGAAGATCGGTTCCATATTCGGGGCGGTTGCTGCACTTTTTATTACATTTATCATGTGGGCGATCTATACCGGTATATTCTTTGTGATATCAGCGATTCTTGGTGGTGAAGGAGATTTCAAGCGGCTTCTTGCCTTTGTTGGATACGGATTTATCCCCACGATCTTTGGATCGATCATTACAACGGGGTTGACCTACTACGGGATGAGTGGGATTGAGTTCTCGATGGAAAACCCTGAGCTTATGCAGCAGAGCATTATGGCAGATCCGATGATGCAACTTGTGTCTATTATCGGGATAATATTTCTTCTCTGGACTGCCAACATCTGTATATTCGCTGTCAAGCATGCACGGGGTTTGAACACGAAAAACTCACTTATTACGGTCGGAATCCCTATCGGAATTTATATACTTTATCAGGCAGTCATGCTTATTCTGATGATGTGATCGATATGAGGTATGCGCTTATTCTGATCGTTCTGATCCTCGCATCCTTCGCTCCTGTAGCATCAGCAGAGGGGGCTGTCTGTATCGTTGAAAGCTATGAGGTGAATCCATCGGTTTTTATGACAAATGATCTTGGCACGATCAGATTTACGATAAAGAACACAGCCCCAGCTGGTACTGGAATGAGTGCTGAGATCGAGCGCGTTGATCTATTTGGTAATGGTATCGAGATTTTGACAAACGGGCTTATGCACGTTGGTGAGATCGGTCCTCAGGATACGATCGACTTCACGTTCAAGATCCAGGCGAAGAGACCTGAGGGGACTTACTATCCAAAGCTCCTTGTTGAGTTTGGTAACGGCAAAACGATACGCTATACGGTCCCAATAGAGGTCGAAAACACTGCTGTTGAGGTTACTGCATCATCGATCCCGGATGATATGAGGATAGGCGAAACGTCTGAGATAAAGCTCACCATTGCAAACAGACGAGCAAACACAATTCACGGTATCAAGATCCACCTCGCATCCTCAGGGGCAACCTCGGCGCCCTCATCACACTTCATCTCCTCGATTGAACCGAATGGAGTGGAAGAGATCTCCTTCAATATTACGCCGTCTACGGACACTGAGGCATTTCTATTTGAGACGAGCTACAAAAACGGTGAAAACTACCATGAAGGAGATCTGAAAGTCCAGGTGGATCTTAAAGAAGGTGTTTTAAATCGTATTATCCTGACAGGGATAGAGTTCGATAGCAACAGCAGAGGTCATGCGATCGCAGGCGAGATCAACAACGCCGGTGAGGAGGATCTCGAGGGTGTTATGATCGCATTTGACGAGACGTCTGAGGTGATACCGGTTCTGCCATACAAGTCTTACTTCATTGGATCGATCGAGAAGGACGACTTTGCAAGCTTTGAACTCAACTTCAAAATCAACGAGGATGAGACAGCAAACGCCACCGAGATCATAATTCCGCTTCTAATCGAATACCGAGATCTTGATGGGGATCGTTACCAAACAGTTGAAGAGGTTGTTTTTGATCTCGGACAACGCCAGAACCCTGAGGATAAAAGCATACCAAGCTGGCTCTTTGCAGTGGTCATCGTTCTCGTTCTCGCCGTCGTTGGTATGGCTATAGGCTATTCATGGAAGAGATAGGAATGAGGCAGGTGGCTGGAGAGGTTACGCTAAGGTTAGAGGATGTGACAAAGATCTATGAGATGGGAGATGAAAAGATCTATGCGCTTGATAGAGTCACGCTGAACGTTGAAAAAGGCGATTTTCTTACGGTAATGGGTCCATCTGGTTCTGGCAAGTCCACGCTCCTTAACATGATAGGATGTCTCGATCTTCCAGACGAGGGATCGGTTTATATCGATGAAGATGATGTTACCAACCTCGAGGATAATGAGCTTACAAAAATCAGGCGTGATAAGATCGGTTTTGTCTTTCAGCAGTTCAATCTTATCCCAACGCTTACAGCGCTTGAAAATATCGAGCTTCCGATGTTAATAAAGCGTATTCCACAGGATCAATGCACAAAGAGCGCAAAGAATATCCTATCAACCGTCAACCTACCAGAGAAGTTTGCGAGCCATCTCCCGAGTGAACTCTCAAGTGGACAGCAGCAGCGGGTTGCAATCGGCAGATCACTTGCAAACGATCCCTCGATAATACTCGCTGATGAGCCTACCGGCAACCTGGACACAAAGACAGGAGAAGGGATAATGAAACTTCTAAAGGGGTTGAATGAAGAGGGAAAGACAATCATTGTTGTAACGCATGATCCACGCCTTTCAAGCTACTCAAACAAGACTGTAAGAATCGTAGATGGGAGGATTGAGGAGGATGTTTCTTAAGCTTGCCAGACGTAACCTCTCAAGGCACAGGTTCCGTTCTATCCTTGCAATTGTCGGAATCATAATCGGTGTAATTGCGATCTCATCGCTTGGAATCCTTGGAAACAGCATTAAACTATCGGTTACCGATTCTTTTGGAGATATAGGAAATGAAATCATCGTTTACCCTGATTATGAGTCTGGATGGAGCAATCTAACCAAAAAAGAGTTTAATGCAATCAGAAAAACTACAGGAGTCGATGTAACAATTCCAGTATCTCAAAGTAGCTCTCAGATACAATTTGGGAAGGATTCAACATTTACCACTGTTTATGGGGTTGATGCCATAGATATGAAAGCGCTTCTTGAACTTTCATCCGGGCAATTTCAGAGCGGGAGTAGATGTGTCATCGGCGGCGTTCTTGCAGATAGTTTTGACCTCAAGCACGGTGATACGGTAAATCTCGAGGGTTCTTCTTTTAAGATCTCAGGAATACTCAAAAAGCAGGGGATGAGATTTGATATTTCAGCAGATCGTGCGATCTTTATCACGCCGAAATCCTATTCTTCCCTGTATGAAAACGAGGACTACGCAATGATCATCGTAAAAACACAGGGGGTTGAGGAGGTTGAAGCGGTGAAGGAGCGGATCGAAGCGAACCTGAACAAGAGAAAGGATCGTGTGATGGTTTTTGGGATGGACATGATCCTTGAGAGCCTTGATGAGTTTTTTGGAATGTTATCTAAGTTTCTTATGGGAATCGGTGCGATATCGCTCATCGTTGCTGGCGTGAGTATACTCAATGTGATGTTGATCTCAACTGTTGAGCGCACAAAAGAGATCGGAGTGATGCGAGCGATCGGATCATCGAGAAGAGATATTCTGATCCTCTTTATCCTTGAGGCAACGATTCTTGGCGTTATCGGTGGTTTGATCGGGGGAGTTTTGAGCTTTGGTGGAGGTTATCTCGTCAACATAATAATCCTGAAGAAGGCATCTTATCTCTTTGCGCCATCGAGCATCGTGTACATATTCATTGGGGTGTTGTTTGGCGTTGTTACAGGCGTTCTTGGCGGTTTGTATCCTGCATGGAAGGCGTCACGGATGCTGCCATTGACCGCGCTCAAGACTGAGTGAGGATGGAATTTGTGAGTGTACTCGGCCGCAAAAACGAATATCAATCTGGAAGCTTGAAGTGTCCTCTTTGCAGAACGCCGCCAATACGGTTAGGGTCTGGAGTTTTGGTAAGCCGTATATAAAAAAACACCACAGGGATGAGATCCAATGCGATGGGGGGCTATCCGATTAGAGGAGAAGATAACTTCAGCACGCACGTATCGAACAGGGTGAAAAAGAGGGCGAGCAGCTCGGGATTGTATGGAAGAGCATCAAAAGAAGATTCAGCAGGCTTGCAGCGAGTTTATCATTTGCTGAGTCGTGGATAGAAAAATTTATCTCATCGTGGATTTGGTTTTGCGGGGAGTTTAATAGATAACACCAAGATCGGGAACTTGTACAGGTTTTTCCTGCCCTCATCCATGAAAAGCTTATACATTCCTTATCACCACCTTCATCCCTCGCTTCTCCTCAACAAGCCTCAAACCATCGAGTATCTCACCAAGCGAGATCTGATCTGTCAAAAGATACCGTAGATCAAGCCTCCTGGATGCCATGAGTGTCAGCGCCTCCCGGTTCTGCCAGGGCGTGCACCCGTATGCCCCGGCCATTAAAAGTTCATTGTAGTGGATGATGTTTGGATCAAGTATTGCAGGATCAGAAGCAGATAAACCGGAGAATGCGAGGACTTTTCCATGCTTTCTAACCTTCTTAATCCCTTTGATAAGCGCATCCGGATCTGGACATGCAGGGATCAAAATATCAAACTCCTCTTGCACCGACTCGATCGAATCCACGACATTGAGTTCGTGTCTTTGAATAAATTCCACGCGTTCAGGGAATATTTCGACAAGTAGGACGCGGGATGCCCCGGCAATACCGCAGAGCTGATAGAAGATATTCCCGATTGGACCACCACCCACGATGAGTACCGTATCACCAAACTCGATTCCAACCCGTTCAACTCCGTTTATACAGCATGCAACAGGCTCTGCAAGTGCTGCCTCCTCGAAAGGGAGAGAACAAGGGATTGGATTGAGCGATCCAGAGAGAATTGCCGATTCTGGAAGAAGCATATACTCAGAAAAACCACCATCATAGCTAAATCCTGGTATTGAGATATTCTCACAGCAATTGAACCCGCCCTTCATACAGAATCTGCACCTACCGCACGAAAATGCCGGGGCAACCTGGATGCGATCTCCTTCAAAGACGCCTACAACCTCTCTTCCAACCTCAAAAACCGTGCCTACAACCTCATGCCCCAGGATTCTCGGAAGCACAAGATCGCGCTGCCCATGTCTGTACATCTTGAGATCTGTCCTGCATATCGTGGCTGCCTCAACCTTTATGAGAACCTCTTTTCTTCCACATTGGGGTGTTGGGACCTCATCAACGGTGAGATTGCCTGTCTCATGAAGAACTGCAGCCTGCATCCACAACCCCTTAAGATGCGTTAGAATCTTTCAGTAGATGATCGAGCTGTTCCACTCCCCTTACAGGATCTCTGTTCTGTGCAAGTACCCAGGCTTCAAGCTTATCGATCGGCTTACCACGCTGTATGAGCTCCTTTGCCTTTAAAAAACCATCCTCAAGATCTTTTGCCTTACCAGCAATGTATAGAATCGGGGCAGTATTTGCCAGAACGATATCCTCCCTTGAGCCTTTTTCGGTCCCTCCAAGTATCCTCAAAAAGTCCAGCGCAGCATCCCTTCTCGATTGAAGCGGTGCAATTGCAGCTTCATTTGCTCTTGTGATCCCAAAGGCTTCTGGAGTTATCGTGTATCTTGAGATCTCGCCATCCGCATGAAGCTCACCGATCACCGTCTCTCCAAGCGTTGAGATCTCATCCATACCCTTACTTCCGTCATGGTTCAATCCATGAAATACGATCGCACGCCGGTATCCAATCGCTTTCATAACCCATAGTACAGGTTCAACAAGATCTGGTGTGTAAACGCCTCTCACGCCATACTCAGGAAGCGCGGGGTTTGAAAGCGAGGCTGCGATATTGAGTATCGTCCCAAAGTGAATCTTTGAGAGAATCCTGAATAGTGCCTTTGGATGGACCTCGGGACTCATGCCGTTGAAGATCCCGATCCCTGCTTCCTCAATACTTTTTTTAACGATCTCAACGCTGCATTCAACGTCAACCCCTACGGATTCCAGGATATCAATGGCACCACAGCTCGAAGTAATAGCCCTCGCACCGTGTTTTGCCATATAGATCCCTGCCGATGCTGCAATGACCGATGCTGCGGTACTGATGTTGAAGGTACTCAAGAGATCCATCCCTGTCCCACAGTTCTCAACCAGCGGTCCCACGGAAGGGGTGACCTTTACCGTATCAAGCTCATAGATCGCTTCCCATGAACCTGCAATCTCCTCAGGGGTCTCGCCTTTTGCAACAAGGGCTGCCAGAAATGCACCCTGCTCAATCTCTTCCACCTCATCGAGGAGCACGGCTTCGAACATCTCCTTTGCCCCAGGGCGTGAGAGGTTCTCCCCCCTTATTATATCCATGACTCTTGATCCAAACGCTTCCATCTTTTTCACTCCTTATTCGAGACGCCAGCCTCCTCAAAGGTTGCCATTTCTCTCAGGATCTTGCAGGACGCCTCAACGACCGCAAACGCAAGTACAGCCCCTGTGCCCTCTCCAAGGCGCAGGTCGAGATCAAGTAGCGGTCTTAAACCCAGCGTTTCAAGGATCACCCTGTGCCCCCTCTCAACAGACGCATGTCCTGCTATGAGATAGTCCTTCACCTGTGGGGCGAGTTTTGTTGCAATGAGCGCCCCTGCACTGGATATAAAACCATCGACCACGATAGGAACACGATGAGAAGAAGCGGAAAGCATAGCACCTGCAATACCACCTATCTCAAATCCACCGACCTTTGAGAGAATATCAATCGGGTCTGATGGATCAGGATTATTCAGCGAGATCGCACGTTTTATCGTCTCAATCTTCTGCCTGAGTCCTTCATCATCGAGACCTGTGCCCCTTCCTGTAACTTCTTCAGGAGGTCTCCTTGTTATAACAGATGTGATCGCACTTGAAGGAGTCGTATTCCCTATCCCCATCTCTCCAAGAGCCACGATATCAACACCCTTTCTGTATTCAGCCTCAAATACATCAATCCCTGCTTTTATAGATTGAATTGCCTCATCTCTCGTCATAGCAGGACCTTTTGCCATATTTTTCGTCCCCTCTCTGATCTTCTTATCAACAAGGTCTGGATGTGGGTCAAACGCTGTTGCAACACCCATATCCACGACAGTGACCCTTGCGCCGATATGACGTGCGAGCACATTTATCCCTGCGCCACCCGCTAGGAAATTATAGACCATCTGTGGTGTAACCTCCTTTGGATAGGCACTCACAGCTTCTTCGGTTACGCCATGATCTCCTGCCATTGTAATAACCACTTTTTTATCGAATGGATCAGGTAACGCATTTCCTTTGATACCTGCAATATGAATCGATAATTCTTCAAGGAAACCAAGACTGCCTGTCGGTTTGGTGAGTAAATTCTGTCGGTTTTGGGCCTCCCGCATCGCACTTCTATCCAGTGGTTCTATGTGTTCGATGATCTCTTCTATTTGTTGCATAAGCTGAACTTTCAAAGAAGTAAATTTAAGTGTTTGCAATTGTAATACAACTGTATAGTCCTGACCTCTTCTTCAAACTCCCTCACCTGTATTCGTCCCCTCACAGGAGGGAATGAGATGGGATAGTGGAGAAAGTTTTGCAGGGGACTATACTATAAATCAGTCATACTCCCGCCATGTCGCACCACACTCGGTACACCTGAAGAATCGGACTTCACTCTCATCAGCAGCTCTTAACTGCCTCATCCACCAGTAAGCAGTCCTGTTTCCACATTCTGGACATTTGATGGTGGTTGTTGGGAGTCCTGCTGATTCCGAACCCTCAAGAATGACTATCTCATCCTCTTTCCGCTCTGCTGTGGATACAAAAGAATTTTCAGCATCGCGTTCCTTCGTAAACCCACACTTTCTGCACTTCATGCCAGTAGGTGTTGGAACCATCATACTCTTACACGCTGGACAGAATTCCATGTTTAGTTCTCCTATTTATCGATAAATTCGATCATAAAATCTTTAATCCTTCTTTCTGCTAATTTCACATACTCCTCCTCTATATCATAGCCCACATAATGACGACCTGTTTTTATCGCAGCGATTGCGGCTTGTCCACTTCCCATAAAAGGATCTAAAACTATCTCATCTTCGTACGTGTAGAGTTGAGTCAACCTGTATGGAAGTTCAATCGGAAATGGTGCTGGATGTCCAATCTTACGAGCCGATTCCGCTGGAAATGTCCAGACACTCTTTGTAAACTCAAGAAATTCTTCTTTGGTGATCGTGCTTTTTCTGCCGTTATTATTCTTTCTTTTGAACGTGCCTTTAGAGAATACTAAAATATACTCATGAATATCCCGTAAAGTCGGGTTTGAAGCAGAGAGCCAGCTACCCCATGCTGTTGAAGGACTTGCACTCGATGCCTTGTTCCATATAAGCTCACCCCGCATTAGAAAACCAAGATCAAGCATATTCTTCGCTATAAAGGTATGAAGGGGAATGTAAGGCTTTCTTCCAAGATTTGCGATATTGATACAGGCTCTGCCACCTGGAACAAGCACTCTATAAACTTCCTTCCATACGTTTTTCAAAAATTGTACGTATTCATCGAGTGTAAAATCATTATCATAGTCTTTTCCAACATTATAAGGCGGAGAGGTTACCATTAAATGAACGCTGTTATCAGGTAGCTCTTCCATCTTTTCTGAAGATTTACAAAAGATCTTATCCAAAAATTGCGATGGGATGGGGTTTTCTACATAGCTGGCTCTCCGCTCTTTGGGTGATCCTTCATACAATTTGCTCGTATAAAATGCGGTAGAATTATGGTTTATTCTGCCAGGAGAACCAAATGAACTTGTTTCTGTCCCTCTTTTTCTGCTCGTAGCTTTCATCTTAATCTTCCTTCCAATATTCGACCCATCTTTTATACGGATTGTGATCTCATTCCCTCATCAATCCCAACCTTTCAACGATATCCCTAACCGCAACAACAGCTGGAGAATCATCTGGGAGGTCAATCAGGGGTTTTCCAATCTTATCAAAGGCCTTGACGTTCGCATCCTGAGGTACGACGCCTATGAGTTCAACCCCAACCTCTTTTATCTTATCCTCGAAGAACGCCCGCTCCTCATCATCAGCCTTGTTCAGTATGAGGTAGATCTTCCCGAAGGATATCTCAAGCTTATCTGAGATCTCTCGTATCACACCAGCCGTCTTTATGCCCCGCATCGTTGGATCGGAGACAACGATTAGTGTATCCACATCGCGCATCGTGCGTCTGCTCAGATGTTCAAGCCCTGCCTCACAGTCAATTACCACCGTCGCGAACCGCTTTGAAAAACGATCGATGGCGTGGCGTAGTATATCGTTGATGAGACAGTAACAACCAGGACCCTCACTCCTCCCCATCGTGAGTATCGAGAAGTCGGGTGTGTTCACAAGAAGCTCGCCGATCTTTCGCTCAAGCATCATATCGGTTGGCATCGATTGATCAAATGGTATGGCGCTTGGTTGCGCGATCTCCTCCCTCAAATCACCTATTGTGCGGTTAACCTCTATCCCAAGGGCTGCGGGAAGGCTTGAAGCAGGATCCGCATCGATCGCAAGGGGCACATCTTGCTCTGAGAGAAACCTGACAAATAGCGTGGAAACCACGGTCTTTCCTGTCCCACCCTTTCCAGTTATTGCGATTATTCTCCCCTTATCAGCCATTTTACCACTCACTTGGGAAGGTAATCGCTTGCTCTTGGTACTTCAGCCTTCAAGCCTTTTCGTTTACGAATTTCTTTGATTATGTCAGCAACGAGGTTCTGTGGCACACGCTCAAATCCTGCAAACTCCGTACTCCAGAGTGCTCTTCCCTCGGTGGCACTTCTGATATCGCCTGAAAATCCAAAAAGCTCCGCAACCGGGGCTTTTGATTTTATAATCGAGAGATCGCCCTCACTTGACATGTCAAGGATCTGGCCGCGCCTGCCCTGGATCACACGGGTTGCAGCACCCATCATCTGCTGTGGCGTGCTGATATAAACCTCCTGGATTGGTTCGATCAGTGTCGGATTTGCCGATAGAATAGCAGCATACATCGCCTGTCTTACCGCAGGAATCACCTGAGCAGGTCCTCGATGAACCGAATCTTCGTGGAGTTTCACATCAACGAGCTTTGCATGAATACCTTCACACCGCTCCTCAGCCAGGGGCCCACGGGTCATCGCCTCCTCGAACCCTTCAAGTATCAACTCCATCGTCTCATGGAGGTACTGAACACCTTTTGTCATATCTGTGAAGATGTTTGCACCAGAGATACCTGCGATCCTTCTTGCCACCTCTTTATCCATCCCGGTTTCCATCAGCTTCTCACGCCGCTCAAGTTCAGGCATCCTCATCGAGATCTCGCCAGACTTCAAGAGATCGATCGTTGCCTGCTCGAGTGGCTCGACCGTGATGTAGAATCGGTTATGGCGGTTGGGTGATTTCCCCTCAACCGGCCCGGCATGGGTTGTAACGCTCTCTCTGTAGACAACGATCGGCGGTGAAGTTGTAATCGGTATGTTCTTATCATGATCGATGCGGTATGTTATAATCTCGAGATGGAGTTCTCCCATACCAGATATCAGATGCTCACCTGTCTCCTCATTGATCTCGATCTTTATCGTTGGATCTTCTTTTGAGATCTGACGCAAAACCTCGATGAGCTTTGGCAGGTCCTTCATCTGCTTTGCCTCAACTGCCACGGTCATTACAGGTTCACTTGCATGTTTGATGCTCTCAAAAGGCTCCATCTCAATCGATGATATGGTTGAACCCACGATCGCATCTTTCATCCCTGTAATGGCAGCAATATTCCCGGCAGGAATCTTTTCAACCTCCATGCGCTCAGCACCCATGAAGATCCCAACCTGCTGTACCCGGTTCTCTTTCGGCATCCCAGAGATCTTCAGTTCCATCCCACGCTCGAGTGAACCTGAGAATAGTCTCCCTGTTGCAACCTCACCTGCATGTGGGTCTATCGAGATATCTGTAACCATGAATGCAACAGGTCCATCCCGGTCAACATCTCTCATCGCTTTTCCAACCTCTCCATCCAGATCACCATGCCAGATTACGCCCACACGATCCTTCTGTGCCTCAAGCGGGTTTGGCAGGTGATGCACCACCATATCAAGGACAGCTATATACAGCGGTGACTTTTCAGCAAGCTCCTTCATCTTTTCACTTTTACAGTAATCATAAACCTCAGCAAAACCGATTCCTGTCTTTTGCATAGTTGGCACGCTTACCGCCCAGTTATAGAGGGCTGAGCCAAACGCCACAGTCCCATCAGCTGCATCAACCCTCCAACCAGCCTTGTACTTTTCTTCATTCATACCCTTTATCAGCTTGTTCACATTATCGATGACCTTTCCAAGCCTGATCTGCATCTCCTGCTTGTCCACCTTGAGTTCATTGATCAGCCTGTCCACCTTGTTGACAAAAAGAACCGGTTGCACATTCTCCTTCAATGCCTGCCTCAAAACTGTCTCTGTCTGCGGCATTGTACCCTCAACCGCATCGACAACGACTACCGCACCATCAACAGCTCTCAGTGCCCTTGTAACATCGCCACCAAAGTCGACATGCCCTGGTGTGTCGATCAGGTTGATCAGATACTCTTCATCATCGACCTCGTGTACCATCGAGACATTGGCAGAGTTGATCGTTATCCCCCGCTCCTGCTCCAGCTCATCGAAATCCATGAAGAGCTGTGTTCCAGCAAGCTCCATCGAGATCATGCCTGCACCGGCAAGCAGATTATCACTCAGTGTCGTCTTGCCATGATCAATGTGAGCTACAATTCCAATGTTTCTGATATTTTTCGGTTTATCCATCAGGCTTTTAACCCGTTCTACCATCTTTGCACGTCTTGCCATCTCTGCACCTATCTAAGCTTTGGTAAAATTCGATTCAAATATGGTATTAAAGGTTTCGGTGAAGAGGGGCAACCAGATCTTCAAACCTTCGATGCAAACTGGGCTACAACTCGCTTCCCAACTTCATTAAGCTCGTAATACCCATCTTCACACGCATCTGATGGCTTCAGAAGAAAATCAGCAACTCTTAAATGAAATCTCACATCCACCTCATCGATCTCGACCTCTGCTGCGATCTCATCCAGTCTCTTTGGAGATTGGAGGATGGATTTTAAGACTCTCCTTCTCGTCCGATTTGCGAGGATCATCAGGTACTTCTGGTTGTATGCACGGTTACCCTCCTCTGGATCATCGTACTTCTCCACAAATTGATCATATCTCTCATAATCCGAATCTGTGAAAGCTTTTACCGGGCAACCGAAGTATTGCCTTTTTTTATCAGACATCCCACCCTCTCAAAAATCATTAAAGCCTTGAGCGCCTGCTCTTGTAAGGAAGCTCTCCTCCCAATGTCGTACTGGGTGAGATCTTTCTCCAGCGAATTACATGCCGCAGGTCAGATAGAAGCGCGTCAGCCTCCTTCTTTAAATCGGCTATCGCCTCAACCCCCTTCTCCTTCAAGTTATTGTAGCTCTTCTCGACCTTTGAAAGTATATCCTTAAGCTCTGTATCCTTCTCATAATAGGATACAAGACCAGAAAGCTCTTCTTCAACCTCTGAAAGAATTTTTTTGCATTTTTCTGCTGCAACCTCCTCAGTCTCATTCTTTAAGATATAAACACAGCTTCTCAGGCTGTTTTCAATACTTTCAAGCCTGTAAGGACTTGCCGGGGTGCTCACAGTAGGATATATCCTTTCAACAAGTTCAGGCTTTCTCGTTAAGAGATCTCTGACCGTGACAATACCGATAATTTCTCCATCATCGCGAACAAGCAGACGTCTAATCTTCTTCTCTGCCATCAACTTACCTGCATCATCAACAGAAGCGTCCGCATCGATCATGATAAGTGGGGATGTCATTATCTCCTTCAGTTTAACCTCCCCTGCAGATCTGTTCTTTGATAGAACCTTGAGCGCCATATCCCGTTCTGTGATGATCCCCACAGGAACACCCTCTTCAGTCACAACGAGACTTCCCACCCCCATCGCATCGAGGATACTTGCCGCGAGATCCACCGTCGTATTTCCATCTTCAGTGATAATTGGAGTACTCATTACATCTTTAACCTTCATTATGAACCACCATCACGTACCTATCCTGAGGATGCTATAAAAAGATTTTCAAATTCCTGCTAAGGAACTACACCGAAATAATCTCCTCTGTTGAGTGTGTCAGAAACACTGCACCCTGCTCTCCCATCGCAAATGTGTTCTCGATCCCGATCGCTCCTTCTGGGAATACAAACTTCGGCTCTAACGCGAATGTCATCCCTGGTGCAAGCTGCATCCGGATACCTTCTGCAAATATTGGTGCTTCGTCGAGTTCAAGCCCTACGCCATGCCCCACAAACTTGACACGCTCATCACCAAGTCCCATAAAGTTCTCAGCATACCCAAACTCAGCTGCAAGTTCAAGCGCCTTTTTGTAGATCGCCTGGCATTCGCGAGATGGCTTTGCAAGATCTAACATCTCTTTCTGGATCGTGAGTGCGGCGTTGTATGCATCCGTGAGCGTATCGGAGATTTTCCCGATTGCAAACATCCTCGCCTCGTCTGCGGTGTAACCATTCACAACGCAGGTATAATCGATGTAAATTATCTCATCTCGCTTTATTTTCTTCCATCCTGCACCATGGGGGTTGTTCGCAGGCGTTAACCCGGTCCCACCGATCGGGCCATCGAAATAAGTCGGGACAGCACCACTACTACCAGATGTAACATTTCCGAAGAAGAAATCCTGATTGAACGCCCGCATCTTACAGCAGCCACCATACCCCCGCCTTCGCATCCCAGCCTCAAATAGACTTGCAAGTTCTATCTCGGTCATACCCTCTCTCAGCATATCAGGCACCTCTGAATAGACCTCATCGATCACAGCGCATGCCTCATGCAAAAGCTCAATCTCATACGGTGACTTTATGAGCCGTACAGCTTTAATCGCACCAGATATATCGATGATCTTTGATTCTGAGAAGATCTTGCCGTATAAAGCATACGTATTGTAAGGGATCACATCGAGTTCAAACCCGAGAACCTTCGAACTGGAATAACCGGCATCTTTGAGCCTTTCTGGTATTCTCTTGAGGCTCTTGAGATCGATGATATGTTCAATCGGTGATTCTTCCCTTGCACGTGTGTAGCTTTTCCTGATCATTAAAATGGGGTCACCAGATCGAGGAATAAACAGATGTCCGTTCTGTGATGTCCCGCTGAAGTAAAAGAGATTGGTATGGTGGGTGATCATCGCGCCATCACAATCAAACTTTGAGATCTCAGCCTGGAACCTCGCAATTCTCGACTCGATCTCGCTTTTTGGGGTGTACCTTGCGATTGACATGAATGAACGTCTATACCTGGGTGTATAAATAAATGCTCAAATCTCAAAATAATTATTTAAACCCTACCAATGATGATTGGACGATGAAAATCGAGCTTGCAGCGCTTGGGATCGGTGATGGTATATGGGAGGTTGTAGCAACAACAAGATCGAGAGAAGGGGTATTTAACGCAGCCCCCATAGGACTTAAGTGTATTGGAAGAGATCTCAGTGTATCGCTCTTTCACCCATCAAAGACACTTAAAAATACACTCGAAACCGGTCGTATTGGTGTGAATATTCTTCATGATCCGCTTGTATTTGTTGAGGCTGCAACAGGTGATCTTGATACATCTTACTTCACAAAATTCGAGAACTTTCCCGTAATACGCGATGCAGAGGTCTGGATCATATTTGAAGCCGAACTTTTGGAAAAGGGTGATGCATACCGTTTTGATCTTTCTCCCCTCGCTTCAAAGAGATTTTTTAATGTGCCCCATCCTGTAAACAGGGGTTTTAACGCTGTGATAGAGGCTCTGATTCTTGCAACACGCTACTTAGTAGTCGCCGAGTCAGAAAGAAAAGATCTGCTAAGCGATATTGAGCATTATGAGCGAATTGTCAGGAAATGCGGAGGAGATAGAGACAAGGAAGCGATGCGTACTTTGAGAAAGCATCTTAAAACGCTCCAATCATAATTCCTGTGTGAAGAGCTAAGATAAAAAAATCATCCAGCTGCATCTGCTCAGGATCCGCAGACTTGAAATGCGATCACATCATCTGGTTTTACGATCGTGAGCCCATCTGGCTTATTCAATGCTGATGCGATCTTTGCAACCGACCTTCCCCTTTCTTCGGATCTACACCAACAACAGGCACCCCTCTCAAAGATGGATTATCCTGTATCTCCACAGCAGCATAGAAACTATCCATGTTGATATGGAGTATGATTCGATCGTGGCGTGGCTCCTGCATTCTCCTGAAAGTAGGAATCGCTTTTATGATATTTGGGTTTACTCCCACTCAGAAAGGAGGTTTGAGGTGAGAAGCTGGATATCATATCTTGTGGAGAAGGTTGGAAGAGACTTTGCGGGTTCTCTAAAGGAGCAATCGGGGTGCACTGCAACGCCCATCCAGTTTCACCTCAAATAAATGGCAGAAGTCCTTTCTGCACAAGACCTACACATTCATAGGTAATAAACTTTTTGGTAATAGTAGCATTAAATTAGAAAAGATCTGCATCAAAGTCTACTGTGATCCCGCTACCAGTGATCTCATAGGGCTTAACATCCCTCGAGTGCTTTACACCCCGCATCTTCGCGATCTCGACAGCGAGGATCGATCGCTTGAGTGGTGCGGGTCTTATATATCGCAGAATTATAACGCCGTCTGCGATGTACTCGATCTCGCCGTACTTTGATGCAAACGGATTATCGGATGAGATCTCGGACGTCAGAACGACTGTTGCGCCTGAGTTCTGAATCGTAGTGCAGAGCTTTGAGATCTCACGTCTTCTTCCCTCGTCATCCCTGAAATGCATCTCAAAGAGGGTTATCGGATCAACAACGACCCTTTTTGCCTCAAATGATCTTATGAGCGTTGGAAGTTCACTCTGTGCCCTGCTGAGCGATCTGCCAATATCTGCGGCATCCAGTCTGACAAGAACCAGCATCTGTTTATCGATAGCAGATTCAAAGTTCCAACCTGCGTTCGATGCGATCGTGGTGAGTTTCTTCTCATCCTCCTCAAAGCTGATGAATATTCCTTTCTCTCCCATTTCAAGTCCTGCATGGATGAATTGCATCCCAAACATAGTCTTTCCACTTCCGAATCCTCCAAGTACTGCTATAGCATCTCCTTCAGGGATTCCACCGCCGAGCATCTCATCAAGTCCTTTTACACCGGTTTTCACCCTTGGAAAATCCACATTCACCTACCTCCCATTACCATCCTGATATTTGAGACCTCAAAACCACTCTTTTTTGTGATCTTCGCCTCAAAACGGAGAAGGTTATCATCGCCCAGTGCGGGGAGAAGCCCACGAAATTTCCTGATGTACAGGGTCCTGCACCGCTGTCTCGCCTCGGTCTCATGCCAGCCAAAAACGATGACACCATCTGCACAATCTGCAATCTCCTCCTCGACGCCTCGATCGAATATATTTGATGTTAAAATTCCGTAGACAAGCCCGCCCCACTTTTTAGATTCTCTCTGGAGCCCTTTGAGAAAAGAGATCATGTCCTGCCATTCCATCGAGGCGTAGTGGAGTCTCACAAGGTCTGTCAGAGAATCAAATATAATAATGCTGTTTTTGGCATTCTCGTTGAGAAAGGATACAAGAAGCTCAAGAAAACTCTGCCGGTCTCCACAGCCTTTCAAAGACCTAAAAGTTGTGTTAAACTCAGGATTCCATGTGAACGGCATGGGAGAATGCTGGAGATACTCGCTTGAGAAGTCTTTGAAGATTATACGCTCATCATCAATGAGATTCCGCTGGTCATCCGAGAAAGAAAGCGTGATCTCCCGTCTTATATCCTCCCTTAACCTCGTGAACGTGATGTAACAGACCTTTTCGAGCGAGGTTGCATCAAGGAGACGAACGGAGTTGATGAGCGATGTGTGGATAAACTCAGTGGCACCTGCTCCAACTTCCCCGTAAAGAACTATGAATGAGCCTGATGGAAAACCGCCCTTCGTTATCCGATCCAATGATTCCACACCGCTTGGGATTGTTTTTAAGTCAAGTTCCATCAGCATCACCCTATCCTTATATAAGGGTGGAAGACCTATATATATCTCGTAGAAATTTTTAGTAGAAATTTTTAGAAATTTACAGAACGTCGGAGGTGAGAGAGGTGATACCAGATCCCAAAAAGCTCAGGAAAGAGGGGCTCAAGGATATAATTCCTGTAAAGGATAAAATCACCCAGATGCTCGAAGGGGAGAAGGAGGAAGAAGATCTCCTGAAGAACGCGGTTTACAAAGTAGGAGAAGATAAGAGCAAGAAGAAAAAAGAGGATAAGGTTCTCTGATGCCTGACTCCATCGAATATCTTTAGTTCATTTCGCCATAGCACTCTGGGTGTTTTTATTCGTGAAGAAGCAGCGCCAAGCGCATCGAGAGGATCTGTGAATATCTCAGGTTTTCCTCTTAACGCCTCTCTAACAGCTTCCCTGACAACCCACACCCCGAGCGGTGCCCAGTAAGATGGATGGATCTCTCGCAGGATGATCGCCGTCGCCTGTCGCCTCCGGGCATCGAGATGCTCAAGAACTCCAAGACGGGCTGCGTAGTATCCCCCTCCAAGCTTGGAGTATCTGCTTCTCCCTTTATATCCCTCCCTGTCTGCCTCGATAGATCCTTTCTCTGCCCATAAGGAGAGAGGTCTCCAGATCTCAAGAAGTTCAAATGAGAAGATCGCAGGGAACAGGATAATCTCGAAATGATTCTCAAAGTGCGTGAATGAGTATAGTTCGATATCGTTTATCAGAGGATAATCCTTTATTAGATCGATGAGCCGTTTTCCGATGATGTCATCCGTTGCTGTTATTGACCAGCGGGTTGGGACAAGCTTCCTCCTCTCGCCAAGAAGTCCAACCGATAAGAGGCGCATGATCTGATATACCGAAATTCCTCCACGGTAAAGCTCATCCACAGCAAGCTTTGCGTTTATATCGGTATCTGATGTTATGTATTCGACTTTGCGTTCAACAGATGGGTTTTCGGTTATAGCAAGTTTATCTATCGTACCTGAGGGCCCCATCGGCGTCAGGATGCCATCAAACTTCAGATCCATCTTTGGAGGTTTCAGGAACCAGACCTCGGTCTCAACAGGTTTATCTGCAAGTGCAAGTTCCTGCGTCATCGAAAGAATTCTTGAATTTCCGATAAACTGTGGAGCCTTCACATTTAAGCTTTTTGAGGATCTGACAAGCGAAGACCTCATCCCGATCACATCCTCGATCTTCAACTCGCCCCAGCTTGCAGGATTGTCAAAACGTGAGATTTCAGCGTCGGTAATTGCAGGCACAAGTGGTCCAATCCCAACTTTTGGATAACCCATTCTTCCAACAAAGACCGATGGTGGAGAATTGCCAAAGATTGAATCTTTTATCGAAGGCATCGTCTCAAAGGCTCTCAATCGCTCGAGTATAGGACAGTTCGGTCTACCACATAAGCCCTTGCCCTTGCATACCGTGCATCGCATTCAGCATTACAATTCCATCGCAAGATATTAAATGTATCAATGAGAGAATGCATATCAGGTTAAGTAGATGGAAGATACAATATCAAGTGAGATTATCTTTGATGGCAGAATTCTCAGGCTTAGGCGTGACCGTGTTCGCCTACCGTCTGGGAGGGTGGGATCCCGCGAGGTCGTTGAACATGTGGGCGCTGTTGCCGCGGTTGTGGTGCGTGATGATGGGAGCGTCGTTCTTGTTCGCCAGTTCAGAAAACCTGTTGAGCGAGTGCTTCTTGAGCTTCCTGCAGGTTTGATCGATGAAGGGGAATCTCCAGAGGATGCAATTTTACGAGAGATCATAGAAGAGACTGGTTTCTGTGCAGGGAGGCTTGAAAAGCTTCTTGATTTTTACATTGGTCCAGGGTTCACAGACGCAAAGATTCATCTGTTTATGGCATCAGATCTTACAGCTGGTGAGCCAGCACCTGATGAGGATGAGGAGATTGAGGTTGTGATACTCGATCTCGATGACGCGATCTCGCGCTTTGGATCTGAGATCATCGATGCCAAGACGATAATCGGGCTTTTGATGGCAAAGGAGCGTTGAATGAGGGGAATCAGGGAGAGAATTGAGGCGTATCTTGAACTCAGCGGAGTCTCAGAGATTGCAAGGCGGTACTTTGTTATGAACGCCTTCGATGGTGTGCTAACGATGCTCGGTATTATAATTGGGGCATATCTTGCAGGAAACGTTGATCGGACATTTGTTCTTGGTGCAGGAATCAGTGCAAGCATTGCAATAGCCGTATCTGGTTTCAGCGGATCTTACGTGACAGAACAGGCTGAGAGGACACGGGAGATGAAGAAGCTTGAGAGCGCGCTCCTGATAAGCCTCAATGGTACGAGGCACGAGGGAGCAAAACGTTTCGCGATTCTTTTTGTATCGCTGATTGGCGGTTTAAGCCCTGCTTTGGGTGCCGTTATCGTCGTATCGCCGTTTTTCTTTGATTTGGTGGTCGCACCAGAGATGGCTGTTTTTGCATCGGTCGCGCTCGCCCTTTTAACCCTGTTTATCTTAGGGATATATCTTGGACACATCTCTGAGGAAAAATTGATTCTGCACGGGGTAAAGATGCTCGGGGTCGGGGTCGTAACGATCATTATATGCACAGCGGCACTGCAACTACTCTGATATAACCGTTGATACGATCTTCTCACCCTCAAGCCATCGCTTGATGTTTCCCCGCTTTTTTCCGTTGAAGATATATGAACTTATTCCATAATCTGCAAGTTCAAGAAGTTCCGTAACCTTACCCCTCATCGCACCTGTAACGTCATCTGCTGCCCCCTCTCTGAACTCAATTTTATCCACATTCTGAGGTGTTATATGCTCTATTACTTTTCCAGCCCCGTCCATAACTCCGTCAACATCGGCTCCAAGCCCCACTCTCTTTGCCTGAAGCTTTCGGGCAAGATACGATACGATCTGGTCGCCTGAGAGAATAGAGTAAGACCGCGTTCGATCAAGGACGACATCACCATGAAGAACCGGGATAAAGCCTTGCTTTAGCATCTCTTCGATATGCTCGATCATCATCGAGTGGATCCTGCCATTCTCAAGGAGTGTGAAGTTCATTGGATGAAGTGGGAGTGCAGGAGCACCATACTCAATGAGGCTTGATATAAAGACCGTGTTAAGCTCGATCACCGTCTTATTAATATCAAAGACCGCAAAAGCATCTTTTAGCAGATTCCTCTCGGTACTAAAGTGTTTTGCAGCCTGCGGATGTCCGAACGAACCTGCACCATGAACAAGGATCAGACGCCCACAGGATGTATCTGTGACCTCTTTTGTTACCTGATCGATAACGTCACGCTTGAGCCTTTTCGCCTCATCCTTATATGTGATTACGCTGCCACCAATCTTTAAAATTGTTAGATCTGTCATTCCTATTCACGTCCATCTAACCTCAAGTATCCGCTCATCTTTGAGCATTTCCGCTGTTATAGGTACTATATCGAAATTTCTTGGCATAGCAACCGTGTATGTGAATGAGATCTCACCTTTTTCATGGAGGAAACTATTCATCTCAAACTTAAGCCTGCAGCTTTCAAGAAGACCCTCCACCATTGTTCTTTCATCAGGGATATCTGCCATCCTCACGTGTAGTATCCTGCGTACCTGGGGGAATGATAAACGCTCTTCAAACTGTGAGAAACCAGATAAGGTGATCAGGATCGCGACCGTTGAGATGATCGCAAGTTCCATCATCCCAACACCGACCAGAATACCAACTCCCGCTGTGACCCACAATCCCGCTGCTGTTGTAAGCCCTTTTACGCTAATACCTTCTCTGAGGATTGCGCCAGCTCCGAGAAATCCAATCCCTGTGATAATCCCTGCCGCCACCCGGGATGTGTCCATCACGAGAGCTATACCACCGGCTCCAGTCTGCCATGGGTAGTAGGATATGAACATCATGATCGTTGAACCGAGACAGACGAGGATGTATGTTCTGAAGCCTGCAGGATGATGCTTGATCTCCCGTTCAAACCCGATCGCACCTCCAAGTATGATTGAGAGCAGTAGCTTCATGATCGCATCAAGAATCAGTACGGTATCCAATCAGATTCACCTCTCTGGTCATAACATATACTACCATCATTTTTGTCCATTCCTTCAATGTCTTATAGATTCCTTAATAAACTGTGAGGTTTTTAGAGATGTCGTTGCAGGAATGTAGAGAAACAAGGACTGCTGGGGTATCTCTGGAACATATCTATAGGTCTTGCAAGCCTGTTATACACGCCGTGCCAACCCCAAATTTTCATTCCCTGGGGCGCAGCTGTGACTTTTAGATACTCTCACCAGGATCCTCCATCTCAAAGTAGTCCTTAAACTTCTTCGTCGTCGTCAGGATTTTTGTGTGTCCCGCTGGCTTTGATTCAACAAGCCCGCGTTCTTCGAACTCCTTCACATGTCGGTATGCTACCTTTCCTCGCATTTTTACAAGATCTGATTGGGTGATTGGCTGACGATACGCGATTACAGCAAGTGTTCGCAACGCTGGACTCTCAAACTCCCTGGGCGCTATCTCGGCAAGTGCTCCTGAAAACTCGCGTCGCACCTCCATGCCCCATCTATTTCCTGATTTATTTATTGCTATCGCAGATTGGCGCGCCTCGTACTCTGATTTAAGCTCTTCAAGGATTGCATTAAGTTCGTCATTCCCGCAACCTGCGAGCTTCGCAAGCCTCGATGAACTCAAAGGAGAATCCGATATGAACAGGGAAGCTTCGATCATCTGTTTTATCTTAATTCTCTTCTCTTCCACCACCAAACCCCTCCCTCAGTCTGATGTAAAGCTCTCCGAATAGATCATCCTGTTTCAGCCATATCTCTTTTTTTGATGCGAGAAAAAGCAGTGGTATGTATGTATCAATCACCTCTTTGACCCCCAATCCTGCTGTAAGCTCAGAAAATTGGATAATATTCTCCTGAGATCTCTTTTTAAGCTTTTCTCTCAGCTTTGAAATCTTATCCTCGATCTCCTCCTCATGTGGGCTATCGAGGACGGTCTTTCTCAAGGAATCATCCCTTCTAATCTTCTTTTCTTCCCGACGTTTACGGTTAATCTCGACCTTTTCGGCCTTTTTAAGCTCTTTTATTAGGTCGTCAAGTGTTATGGGACGTTTTCTCATTCTTCTGAGCTTTGGATAGATCTTAATCGAATCAGATTCACTTGAAGCCCGCTCTTTGACCTCCTCTTCCACCTCAGCTATATCTTCGCATAGATCTTCATATAGGTCCTCTTCCAGATCTTCCTCTTCCTCTATAAAGAGTGCTTCTGACTTCATACGAAGCAGAATCGATGCATAGAGGAGCGTACGTACAGGCAGGCGAAGATCAAGCTCTTTAAACCTTTCAAGCCGCTCTAAAAACTTATCTGCAACCTTTACGAGGTCGATATCCCAGGGATCGATCTCCCCCTTCTTTGCGAGATCTACAAGGATCTCTATCGGTTCATCAATGTGAGTGACCTGATCCATTCACCCCTTGCCTCCCGTGTCGTCCCAACAATGAGCCGCCTTACCCCATCCACTTCTTCAAGAACTCCTCTCGCTTCCATCACCTCCCCCTCCAGAACCTGCCCTGCGTATGTGTGGGTAAATGATAAGACCTCATCGACCTCATCGTGATCAACCTTGAAGACCGAGGGACTATCAAAGGAGCCTGAGGCATCGGTCACAACCGCTTCGATTTTATACCGCCCCAACACCTCGCCTCGATCATAAAACGGCGCCTCCAGCTTGTCATTCACATAGAGAAGATCGAAATATCTTTCTCCGATCATCCCTCGATTCCCTTTTCGCATCTCGTGTGCCAGGAACTCATCGAAGGAGATCTCAGGCACCCTTTTATTATATATCTTCCTCCACATCTCCTGATCAAGCTCTGAGATAAGCCCATCCACCTTAGCCTGCTTCAAAACCCTGATCGCATCAAAGAAGCTCTCACCATAGACGACAAAATCAATATCAGAGGAGGATATTGCGAGATCACAGAGCCAGGAGCCTGTCACACCCATCATTGATAGCGGAATCCCGCCCTCCCTGAACGTCTCAACGATCAACTTGATCTCAGGATCGTAGAGAAGGGATTGAATCTTCTGATCAGGTCTCAAAACCTCTTTGATATCCTCGAACGGGATTCTGTGAAGATCGCCAACGATGTATTCAGGTTTTTCAATCTTCAGAAACTCAAAAGACTCCTCAAAGTCCATCTTACGAAATTTAACTCCATCAGATCTCACACGCTCCCCATGCTCATCTGGTATGTAGCGAAGGAGCGCCTCAGCTGAGGTATCCGATCGTCTGCTGTAGCTTACAACAGCGAAGATCCAACCCTCTTTTGTTACGATGAAATCCCTTATCCTGAGATTCAACCCAAACACCCTTTTTGAACATACTTTTTTAGGTGAAGGATGCTATTATAGGTAACGATGTTATGACGATCACAGAGAAGCGGCGCGGGCTCTACATCGGGAGGTTTCAACCCTACCATCTTGGACACCATGAAATCCTGGCGAGAATCGCAGAAGAGGTGGATGAGCTTGTAATCTGTATCGGGAGCGCTCAGGTAAGCCATGAGCTGAAAGATCCTTTCACAGGGGGGGAACGAGTTCTGATGGTCAAGCTCTCGATCGAGGAGTTGCCGATAAAGTCGCACGTCATCCCTGTCATGGATGTCATGCGAAATTCGATCTGGGTTGCGCATGTGGTATCACTCACCCCTGAATTTGAGGTAGTCTACTCGAATAACCCACTCAACAAGCGTCTCTTCGGGGAAGCGGGATTTGAGGTACGATCCACACCGCTTTACAGGCGCGAGGTCTATTCTGGTACAGAGATTAGACGACGGATTATTTCTGGTGAAGAATGGAAGAGCCTCGTTCCAGATGCGGTTGTGCGGGTTATAGAGGCGTGTGATGGGGTTTCAAGGATGCAGGATCTTGCAAAGGATGATTCCTGGGGATATAAATGAAGATACTTCTTGCTGAGTACGCCGTCGGCATGCAACTTGAGGATGGGCTCATCAGAGAAGGCAGGGCGATGCTTTCAACACTTGCTGCGAGTTTTAGAAGGGCTGGACATGATCTTCTGACCCCTGAGCCTGGCAGATTTGAGGACGACCTCGATAAGCTCGCGGCTGATTCGGATTACGGGCTTGTTATAGCGCCAGATGAGCACCTTGCCCACTATACGCGGATAATAGAAGAGGAAACCGTGAATCTCGGATCTTCTCCCAGCGTCATTGAGATATGTGCTGATAAATTGAAAACTGGCATGATCTTGAGTGCCGCAGAAATTGCAGTTCCGGATGATGGTCCGTCTGATCGGTACGTCATAAAGCCCCGATGGGGGTGCGGATCAGAAGATATCACGGTGAGCGATGATCCTTCTTTAACCATTGAAGAGGGATTTGTGAGAACAGGACTGATCGAAGGAGAACATCTCAGTGTGAGTCTCATCGCCTCGAAAAATGGTTTTACACTCCCACTTACGATAAACCGGCAGATCGTTGAAGTTAACTCAAATAAAATCGAGTATAAAGGAGGGTTTACGCCGTACTTCACACCACGATCAACTGAGATTATTGAGGCGGGTATCAGAGCTGGAGAGGTTCTTGGATGCGCTGGATACTTCGGTGTTGATATCGTTCTTGCTGATAAGCCCTACATCGTGGATGTCAATCCCCGTCCCACCACCTCGATCATCGGTATACGTCAGGTGATAGATCATGAGATTGGTGATTTGATATTAAAAGCTCGCACTGGAGAACTTCCAGAATCGATAAATAGAATCCAGGATGAAGTATCCTACAAACTGGATGAACTTTAGGTTGAAAACAGGTCAAATAGCATTTTTAATGCGGTATCGGCACTTCTATTTCGATTGTTCTCCCTATCTCTGTCCCGGTCTTCTCTCTCACACCCTCTGCCATCTCCACGGCGCAGCTGGCGCTTACCGCCCCAAACTTCTGTAGTATCTCACCCCTGACCCCAAGGAATCTCCTATCTCTTTTTCTAACATCTACAAAACCTCTCCGATTACCTCCACCTCTTCCTTTATCCCATCGAGCACACGGTCAAGATCTTCCTCAGCGACCATCGCAAGAAGTACACTCGAAGGACCGCAGGATCTATCAATCGCAATCCTGGGGTTATCCTTCAGAGAAATTCGTATACCATAAATCTTCTCCAGTTCTTCGATCTCCCTTCTGATGCCTCCGCTTCCAACAGGCAAAAGTTCATGGATACGTTCTGACTTTGATAGGCCAAGCACGGTCTCAAGCTCGATAACCCCTTCCTCAAGAACCTCACGTCCAACTTTAGGATTTCCCACCGCAATAACACAGTCCCCTGCTTTGATCTTTCCTACTTTGAGCCTCTCCTCCTCCACGATGCCAAGAACCGTGATCCCGAGACCTGTCTCATTCGTTGAAAAGTTCTCCTCAGTATGCCCTTCAAGGATCTCGATTCGCTTGATCTTGCGAGATTCTTCCCGTATCCCACCGAAGATTGCAAGACCGCTCGGATTAAGTTCAACACTCAGGTTACCAACGAGCGTGATCGGGCTTGCACCAACCGCGATGACCTTTATCAGTGCGGTTCTTGCCATAATCTTTCCAAGTATCCGCCCATCGATCTGAAGTTTATCTCCTGCCTTCTCGCCGATGCCTCCAGAGGATGTGCTCCCAAGTGCGATTACCTGGCGATTTTTAAGGTGCAGGAGGAGTAAATCCCTTCTACGAGTTGCGCTGATCTCACGCGAGTTAATCTTAAGCCCCCTGATCCCTGAAAAATCTCCAATATTCTCCAGAAGTGAGAGATAGATCGTCAGAGCCTGGCGCACCACCTCAGATCTCGTTATCCCGTTCTTGGAGGCGATCTCATCGATCTTCTCAAGCTTCTTCTCAGGGAGTCTTATGTTAATCGGCTCCATAGGATCAGGTAAATTTGAAATGTTTATATAGATGCTGGATCGATTTTGTATGGTGATGGATATGGCATCGCAGATCCTGGTCGAGATGCCGATATGTGGGATCATGAACGATTTGAAGAGTAGAGCTACAGCAAGATGTTCGGAAGATCTTCGAAGGTAAATGAGCTTGAGGCGAGAGTTGAAGAGCTTGGTGAGAGGGTACAGTTGCTTGAAAGAGAGCGCGACCTGCTTCAAAAGAGATTATTAAAAGAAAAAGAGCGTGGAAGTAGAGCAAAAAAGGATCTTCAGAATGTGGAAGTTTCGTTGAAAGAAGCCAGACAGTATATTGTAACACTTGAGAATGAACTTGAAAAGTTTAAAGAGGTGAAAAAAGAGAAAATCACCTTCAAAGATACGCTCACGCTGACAGATCAGCGTTCGCTCGAACTTCTACATAAGATTGGGTCGATCAAATCAGAAAAACGAGATCTTTTAACGATATATCTCATGCCCGGTGAGAGCGTAGCAGATCTCGAGCGATCAGGTGAGATACCGCCGCTTGAAAGTAATATCGAATATCTAATGGCAAAGCTTGAATCAGATACGGGTCTTCTCCTCTTCCATGATACAAATCGCATATTTCTAAATACACTCATCGTGGTACCTCCATTCCCACTCGATGCATCCGGCTGGGTGCTCGCAGATGCCTTCAATACCGAGCCGATTGAGGAATCGATTCACAAAGATCGCGTATTCTGCATCATACTCTCACATGCAGATGAGACCTTTATCGGCGTATCCGATAGGAATGATTTTCTCGATTATACGGTTATAAAAAGCAGTGTGAAGGAGAAGCATACAAAAGGCGGATGGAGCCAGAAGCGATTCTCCCGCCTGAGGGAAGAGGATATTAAAAACCACGTAAAAAAGGTCGCTGATGCAATCTCTGAAATTATCGATAAGTGGGGGGACAGTATCGATTTTTTACTCGTGGGAGGGGATTATAACCTGATAAAAGAACCTCTTTTGAGTCTTGGCAAGATACCGATTGTTGTGCGTGGCATAGATGCGAGGGTGGGGAAGGAGAAGGAAGATCTTGAAGATATCAGGGTCAAGGCATTATCGCTCAGATGGTATGTTCTTGGGTGATACCTTTCCCCGAAACATCGAATTTTTTCTATACTTGCGGATCTTCTATTGCCCTACATCACCTTCTCAAGTGTCATATCAAACATCTTCTTTGTCTCACGCGCCAGACCCTCTGGAAGTCCTTTGATATCAATGCTCAGAAAACCTCGTATTATCATGCCAACCGCCTCATCCTCTGTAAATCCTCTTGCCATCAGGTATCGTATCTCTTCTTCAGCGATCTTTCCAACCGCTGCCTCGTGCGATAGATCGATATTCTTCCTTCGGGCTTTGAGCTCTGGTATCGATTCGATCATCGAAGAATCTGATAGCATAAGTCCCCTGCACTCAAGGTGTCCACGCACGTTTTCTGCTTCACCGACGAGATCGCCTTTTGCAATGATTCGCGCATCATCTGTTGCAATTGCCCTTGAGATTATCTCCCCTCTGCTTCCTTTACCCTGAAGCACGATCCTCGAACCCGAATCGATATTCGTGTTACCATGTGCATAGATTATCGACTGGAATGATGCCCTTGAATTCTCACCAGCACAGATAGCAGTGGGATACATCTGGAGGGATTTTACAGGCGTCATGAATATATAGTTACTGATAAATACGCCGTTATCCTCGATAAGCGTGGCACTTCTTGGTCGCACATCGACTCCACCCGACCAGTTGTGAACCATCGTGAATGTGATCTTTGCGTTTTTCTTTACATAGAACTCTGATATGCCAAGATGCAGAGCTTCGCTAACCGTATGTGCGACGGTACATCCTGTTATTATATTGAGTTCAGAGTTCTCCTCTGCGATTACGATATTGTGAACATTCTGCCTGATCCTGTCTTTTGATATGAAAAGGCATGACTGTAGCGGTAACGTGATCTTCGTACCTTTTTCTGCCCGCAGGAAGTACCCCTGAGTCGGTCTTTCCGCAACTTCTTTCGTGTAAATATCCTTATCAGCAGGGACGATATTCCAGAGGTATTCATCAAGCCAGGAATGTTTCTTAATGGCTTCTTCTGTGCTCAGGATCTCAAGCCCTGGAATCAGTGATTTTGCAAATACGACCGAGTGATCCTGCTGTAAGAACGATCCTGACCGCCCTTTTTCTTCTGGATCTATACCTGCTGCAAGTAACTCTCCCTCATACTCATCAAGCTCCTTGAGTGATGAGATTGAATCATGCTCTCCTCCCTTAAGCCTGTAGGATTCGATCTTGACCTCTTCAGAACTCACACCTAACACCTTCTTTTCCGCATTTTGCAACACAGCCTTCAAACCCTTCATTCAGGATGTGGTTGTAGATCTCTTCTGTCATGCCTGAGCAGGCAATCCTTCCATCGAGCAGGACATGTGCTCTGTCTGCTTTTATGTAATTTAAGATGTATCCGATGTGGGAAATTATGAGGGCAGACTTTTGACGCTTGCTGGGTCTTCTGTCGCGCTCAAGCATCTCATTTGTTATCCCACCAAGAAGCTCCACGTTCTCAACATCGACACCTGAATCAGGCTCATCGAACATGAAAAAGTCGGGGTTCTGTGCAAGAAGCTGTAAGATCTCAGAGCGTTTCACCTCTCCACCAGAGAAACCGAGATTCAAATCCCTGGAAAGGAACTCTTCTGAGAGGTTCAGCTTTCTGGCAAGTGCTTTTGCATCGCCACCACCTCTTCTCTCAAGAAGCTGTTCCACAACATCACCGAGTTTCACACCCCTGATTTCAGGGGGATGCTGGAATGATACGCCCATCCCAAGCTTTACTCGATCTGTGATATTAAACTCGGTTATATCAACACCCTTGAAGTCTATCTTTCCTTCAACGACGTTATATCCTGGAAACCCGAGTATCGTCAAAAAAAGCGTTGTTTTGCCAGATCCATTTGCACCAAAGAGAACATGAACCTCTCCCTCGCCGATATGGAGGTTCAGATCATTGAGTATCCGCTTACCTCCAACCTCGACCGAGAGATTCTGAATCTCAAGCACCTAAATCGCCTCCACAGATACAATCTCCGGCACCTTCTCCCTTATCCGCTGCTCAATAACATTTGCAAGCGTCATCTGTGAGAATGCACAACCTGCACATGCACCCTGGAGCCTCACCTTCACAACACCGTTCTCATCGACATCGATAAGCTCAACATCCCCGCCATCTGCCTGCAGGAACGGTTTTATCTCGTTTATTACTGCCTCCACTCTCTCTCTCATTCTATCTCACCTCCGTGATATCGATTGATATGCAACCACTCTTTAAGTTCAGCCAATCTTTTCACTGCTGCAAGCTGCATATTCTCATCTAAGCCAAGGAGTTCTTTAAGCTTTCTGTTTCTGAATGCCAGGATGACACCTGCAAGTCCCTCTGCTCTCAATGCAAGCAGTATGTTCTCGATCGCTGTAAAATCTCAAGCGCTCTCTTCTCTCTATCTTACCGTTATTCTCCCTATAATATCTCAATACCTCCTCCGAAACCATCTGATACTCACGAAGCCGCCTCAGCAACCCGCTTTCCAAGCGCTCTACATCTATCAAGATCTTTATCCTTCGGGGTCCGCTTGATCCTGAGACCTTTATCTGCAAGTTTGATCCCGATCTTTTCAAGCTCATCATTCAGTATCCCGACCGCCTCACCGCTCCAGCCATACGATCCAAATGCTGCACCGGTCTTACCATCAAGCTCAAGATCCTTCATATCGTTGATAAATGCCATCATCTTCGATGGTACGCGCTTGTTCTGGGTTGGTGATCCAGCTATTATCGCATCTGCTTCGAGGATATCTTCATTTCTTACCGAATAGACCGATTTAAGGACGGCTTCTGCCCCTGCAGACTCGATACCCTCTGCGATCGCTCTTGCCATCTTCTCAGTGTTCCCGGTTCTTGTGTAGTACACAACAAGCACTTTTGAGATTTTCACACCTCCTATAGCCTCTCATCCGGATGTTCGCCTGCTTCTCCACCACACTCAGGGATGTAGCATGTAACATCCGTGAATGTACAGGCTTCGTTGCAGGATGGACACCTCTCTGGCGGGGCATCCGCCTCAAATGTGTACCCACACTCTGAGCACTTCCACCATGTCATATTATCACCTCCTTTGGCTTTTTCCATATACAAACAAGCTCTCCCTGGTGATAGGCAAGCTCAACAAGCTCCCATCCATCCTCACCTTCGCGATTCAGAACCCTGATGACCTCTTCTTCGACAGGCTCATGCACCAGGCAGACTCCTTTCATGTCACACTCGATGATCGGCTCCTTAAGTTCTATTCGATCCCGGGTTATATGATATTCCCAGAACTCTTCATTACCCATCAAATCCCTCCTTTACACTCCTTCCAATTAGCTTTCCAAACTCAATACAGCTCTTTATATCGTCCGGGTCAGGCAGAAACTTGATCTCAAGCCCGTCCTCGATTATCTCAATTCCCATCGCTTCAAGCTGTGACTGAAGCTTCTTTACTGCACCACCTGCCCATCCGTATGATCCAAAGACAGCTCCCTTCTTAACCTTCGGCTTCAAACCCTCGAGATATGCCATAAACCCTGCGATCGTGGGAAAGACGCCGTTATTGAGCGTTGGCGATCCCACAACAAGCGCCCCTGCTCCGAGCACCTTTGTAACTGCCTCACTGATATGAGCGCTTCTGAGCTTCACAATCTCAGCCTTCACACCCTCATCTGCTATCCCCTCTGCGATTGCAACCGCCATCTTCTCTGTTGAGTGCCACATCGTGTCATAGATGATCACAGCCCTTCTCTCAGTCTTACCTTCTGCAAGCCGTATGTATTCTTTTATGATCGATTCTGGTTTTTCTCGCCAGATGAGACCGTGGGATGGTGCGATCATATCGATTGGAAGGTTTAGCTTTGAGATCTCATCGAGTTTCCTTATAATGAGATCAGAGAAGGGCATCAGGATGTTTGCAAAGTAGGATCTGACATACCCCATGAGTTCGTCAGGATCGAGCTCATCATCAAACCGCTCGTGCGATGCCAGATGCTGTCCAAATGCATCATTTGAGAAGAGGATCTTATCTTCCCTGAGATATGTCATCATGCTATCTGGCCAGTGAAGCATCGGGACAGGCAGGAATGTCAGTCTCTTCTTCCCAAGCGAGATCTCATCGCCTGCTTTTACCGTCATCAGATTCCAGTTGTGGCGATAGTACTTCCTGAGACTCTCTTCCCCTTTCATCGAGGTTACAACTGTTGCATCCTTACTCACACGGTTCATAACCCAGGGAAGCACGCCTGAATGATCCATCTCGCCGTGGTTTGAGATCACATAATCGATCTTTCGAGGATCAATGATCTTCTCGATTCGCATCATAAGCTCATCGAGAAATCCGTGCTTCACAGTGTCTATCAGTGCGACCTTCTCATCAACGATCAGGTACGCGTTGTATGTCGTTCCCGCGGGGATCACATAATCGTGAAACTCCCTTGCTGCCCAGTCGATTGCACCAACCCAGTAAACACCTTCTTTAAGCTGAACAACCATATTCTAAACCTCCTGTTTTATCTTAACACGCTTTAAGAGAAGTGAATTTGATACGACAGATACAGAGCTCATTGCCATCGCAAATGCAGCGATCTCAGGCCTTAAGAGAAGACCCATCGATGGATATAGAACACCTCTATTATAAACAAGTGCAACATCACTTCCAGCCCCTATCGCAATTCCGATATCAGCCTCGACAAGTGCAGGAGCGTCGTTTATACCATCTCCAACAAACGCAACAACTCTTCCCTCCTTCTGAAGCTTCTTTACCTCCTCTGCCTTTCTTTGAGGAAGAACCTCTGCTATGACCCGGTCTATCCCGACCTCTCTCCCTATAGCCTTTGCCGTACGTTCATTATCTCCTGTAAGCATCATGATATCAATGCCCCTTTTTTAAGCTCCAAAACAGCATCCCCTGCATAAGCCTTTAGCTTATCAGAGATATCAACGCCCATCTCCTTCATAAGACGCCTGTTCCCAAGAAGGATCTCTCCCTCCTGAATTTCAGCCTTAACACCCATCCCTGGTAGTGCCTCAAACCTTTCCGGCTCCTTTATCTCAACCCCTTCTGATTCTGCATGTTTTATGATCGCATCTGCAAGTGGATGCTCTGATCTTATCTCAGCTGATGCTGCAAGCCCGAGGACTTCCCTTTCATCATGGTCAAAACCAAGAATATCAACAACCTCTTCTTCGATCACCTCGTACCCCGTATCCCTTATCACCTGCTTCAGGCGAGAGGCTGTTACAAGATCCGGGTTGAACTCCACGACCGCCTTCTCTGTTGCAAAGTTAACACTCGCTGCCTCAACCCCCTCTCGCTTCTTAAGCGCCTTCTCAATCGTCTGCGCGCAGGTCGCACAGCTCATTCCTTCGACCGAGATTATGACCTTCCTCCTCCCTCCAGCCATTTTATTCATCTCTTCCTGTTGAGATACTCATCCGCCCCAAGAAGTGCCTTTGCACCCTCTCCTGCTGCAATTATCACCTGCTGCAAAGATCCCTTCTTTAGATGTTTGGTTTCTGCGATCTATTACGACCTCCCTGAGTTCATTCAGCTCAACAAGACCTTTTAAAAAGTCTGATGAGGGAATAGAGCCGATCTCAACAAAGACACCTTCAAGATCGAGTGTCTTCTCTTCATCTGTTCTTCTATCTTTCAGGCGCAAACCCTTCACAAATACATCTCCCACAATCTCAAGCGTCTGGGTTGAGTTCATGATCGTAACGTTCGATGCCTCCTCCACCTTCTCTCGCATCACAGCATCTCCGCGAAGTACCGGGTTAACGTTTATCAGATAGACCCACGCTGCAATCTTTGTCATCTGAATCGCTGCATCGAGCGCAGAATTTCCGCCACCGATAACCGCAACTTTTTTGCCTGCAAATAGGGGACCATCACAGGTCGCACAGTATGTGACGCCCCTTTCGAGGTACTCATCTTCTCCTGGAACCCCGAGCCTTTTTGGGATCTTACCAGATGCGACTATAATCGCTCGTGCAGCGTATGTACCACGATCAGTTAGCACATCAAACCCGTCACCAGTCTCTTTGATTCCAAAAACCCGCTCCTGAATCTTAACTTCCACTCCAAGCGTTCTTGCATGCTCTTCGAACTTTTGAACAAGCTCTGCTCCTGTTATAAACTGGAAACCAATGTAGTTCTCTATACTGGATGAAAGCGCTGCCTGGCCACCGAGATTTCCAGAGATGACAAGTGTTGAGATCCTCTTTCTCGCAGCATAGACCGCTGCTGTAAGCCCTGCAGGACCGGCTCCGATGATGATACAATCATACATCGATCCCAAGCTCCCGCTTTATTGCCTCCTCATCGAACCCAACAATTATCGTATCCCCGATCTCAATCTGTGGGATAAGCATCTTCCCGCTCTTTCTGACCATCTCTTCTGCTGCATCCGGATCTTTTGATACGTCAATATCTTCAAACTCCACGCCTGCATCCTTGAGAAAGTTCTTTGCCATCTTGCAGAAAGGGCATGCAGGGGTGGTGTAGACCCTTATCTTTGCCATTTTAAAACCTCAAAGGTCCTTCTTGCAGAGATACCAGTCAACGCACTCATATCCTTCCTTCATCCGCTCTTCTGCCATCTCCTGTGTATTCGGCGGCGGTACAACGACTTTATCCCCTGGTCTCCAGTTTGCAGGGGTTGCAACCTTATGCTCATCCGATGTCTGCATCGCATCAAGGAGCCTCAGTATCTCATCCATATTCCGCCCGTTTGTGAGCGGGTAGTAGAGCATCGCCCTGAGTATCCCTTCTGGATCGATTATAAAGACACATCTCACGGTTTCAGTTCTGCTCTCACCAGGATGGATCATACCGTACTTTGATGCAACTTCCCTGTTCAGATCTGCTATTATCGGGAACGGTATCTTGATACCGAGCTTCTCCTCGATATTTCTGACCCATGCGATATGCGATGAGACGCTGTCAACCGAAAGCCCTAAAAGCTCCGCATTTCGCTTCTTGAGCTCCTCGTATATTTCGGTAAACGCGATAAATTCAGTCGTGCAGACCGGCGTGAAGTCTGCAGGGTGCGAGAATAATATAAGCCAGCTTCCGCGATAGTCTTCAAGCCTCAGCGTTCCAAATGTCGTTACAGCTTCAAACTCCGGTGCGGGATCTCCGATAAGCGGGAGACCGCCCTTTGATTCAATATCTTCTTCCATTCAAAAATACCTCCTTTTAATTCTTTCAATCATGATCCATAAAATATTCAACATCTTCCTATCCTTTCAGCTTCTCCTCTCCAGAAACCGTTCTCCTGAACTTTCCGTCGATCTTTTCAAGGAGCCCGGCATCACCAAGTTCTCTCAAACTACTTCTGACCCTGAAAAGCGGGATGCCAGTGACTTTTGAGATCTCCTCTGGTGTTGTTAGATCCTTCGTCGCACCAAGAATCTTCTTTGCCGATTCAGTGAGCTTTCCATCGGGCGTTATGCAGGACATCTCATGCACCCTCTGAAGTGGCTGGAGGCGTGAATACCCGCATCCCAAGTTCCTTGTCAAGCATTAGAAGGCCGTTTCCATCATCTCCGATGAGCTTCAACCTTGCGATGATCTCATTGTCGTTTGACTCTTCCTCGATCTGCTCGGTAACAAACCATTGCAGGAAGATCCCTGTTGCATGGTCCCTCTCTTCGATTGCAAGGTCAGCAAGTTCGTTGATGTAATCATAGAGTTTCATCGCGTGAGCCATCTCTTCCTGGTACTGAACCATAAACCAGTTTGCAAAGCCCTTGAGACCGATGTATGTGCTGTATGCTGACATCGAAAGATAGAGATACGCTGAGTAGATCTCCCGATTGATCTGGGTATTCAGCGCATCATACATCTTCTCGCTTAGCATTTCACTATACCTCTATGCAGTTCTCCCATAGACCATGAATGTTACAGTAAGAGAGCGCACAGAATGCCTTGAACTCAGAAAGCGGTACCTGAAACCGCACATTGGGGTTTGTGAACCCGGGTGCAAATGCTGATCTTCCCAGATTAACGACCTGTCCATCCTTCTTCACACCATAGACCTCGATCCATGCGATGTGGTGTTCTGTTGTGTTTGGATGCGGGACCTCTTTCCCGACCACAACATGAACGATCTCAGCACTCTCTTCACCTCGACCTCTACCGATCTCAATTACGGGGACGTGCTTCTCCTTTCCCTCTGAATCCTTATCCTTCAATATATCTTCAAACTTCATTCTTATCACACACCTAAATTTTTCTTGAATTCATCAATCCCGATCTCCTCGATGTACTTACCCAGACGCTTCTTCGTGTCACTGGTTTTGTAGTGGTTTATGACCTTATCTGCAAGCTCGATCGCTTCATCATCGCTCAAATTTTCTGCTAAAACATCTGCGATTCTGGGAATTGCCCCTGCACAGCCTCCAACAACGACCTTCCATCCCTTTGGCATCCCGATAAACCCGAGATCCTTTATCCACGACTCACCGCAGCAGTTGGTACACCCCGATACCCCGATCTTGAACTTTGAAGGCATCTCAACTCCATGATAGCGAGCGTCAAACTCCATACCAAGCTTCACCGAGTCCTGTTTCCCCCTCTTGCAGAACGTCGTCCCAGGGCAGAACTTCACACTCCTGACACAGAGCCCGATCGCATGACCTGGTGGTATGCCAAGATCACTCCATGCAGCCTCGATATTTTCTTCAGCAATTCCAACGATCGCGATCCGCTGTGCTGATGTCAGCTTCAGTGCCTTTGCGCCGTAACGTTCTGCAACATCCGCAATCTTTCTGAGTGTCTCGGGATCACAGATTCCACCAGGGATGTGAGGGGCGATCGCGTACGTTTCATAGTCCCGCTGCACGATCGCACCCTTCTCAGGTAGATCTTTCTTCTTCTCATCTGACATATCTATCCACTCCTTTTTTATTATATATACCAAATACAAAACTCAAAATGCTTCAATCTTACTGTGTAGGTCTCCTCGATTGCAACCTCGTTTACAGTATTCAACCCTTTATCTTTAGTGCGAGTTTCTCTCCAAGCTTTTTACATTCGTTAAGTGCTGTTTCAGCCGGCTCCTTGAGTGTCCTGATGACACCAACAACATCCATCCCCATCGAGCGAAGCTCATCTGCATCTGGCATTCTACTCAACCCTCTCGAACTCATCCTTCCCGACGCCACACATCGGACAGACCCAATCTTCTGGCAGATCCTCAAATGCTGTACCTGGCGGGATGCCACCATCAGGATCTCCCACCGCTGGATCATAGATATATCCACATGCTATGCACTCCCACTTATCCATACTCATACCTCCTTATTCAATCTGTAACAAATTTTATGTATAAATACATTTGTATTCAACCACCTTTCCAGAGCTCAATCGCAGCATTTCTGCAGTGTGTGAGGCAACTGGTGCATCCAAGACAGAAGCTTGCATCCATGACGATACAGACCTTTCTATCATCTCTATCAACGATTCCAAAGATTCTCGGACCTTTGGGACAGTGGATGAGACATTCTCCACAGCCGTTGCACTTTCCAGGATCGACTCTAACCTTCTCATACATCCTCTGATGCAACCTTTATCAGGCGAGTCACGGTCTTATACAGGCTCTTCAAACCTTCTGAGTCAGATGCTGCTCCTTCTGCCTTCTTATCCTGTGACCAGATTGAAGCACCGAGATTTGCCCCGAATGCCCCTCCTCCAACTGGGATCATCTCGTTTATCAGGTAAAAGTCGATGATTGTCCTTATTGCGATCTCCTGACCACCTGCTCTGTCTCCCCCTACTGCAACAGCAGCTCCTATCTTACCGCTCAATGCATGAATATCCTTTGCAACAAGTGCCCTGCATCGATCCATAAGAACCTTTGCCTGACCACTCACCGTCCCCTGATAGACAGGGGTTCCGATGATAATTGCATCAGCCCAGAGGAGAAGAGGGTAAAGTTCGAGCATTCCGTCTCTGTGAACGCACTCACCTGTTTTTATGCAATGATCGCAGTGGATGCAGAAGTTAAGATCTTTGCCACGAACCGAGAAGTACTCGGTCTCAACCTCTGTAATCTCTCCGGCATAGCGCAATGCTTCTCTCACGATATAATCGGTTGCAGCCTTACGGGGGCTTGCTGAGATTCCAAGAAGTTTTATCCTACCACCTCATAGATCTCCTCAGGACTTTTTAATACTGTGATATGTGCGATGATGAGTGCGTCGTAGTACCCCACCTGGAGTTGTCCTGCTATTGAAGGGTGCGTTTGGTCCACCCTCTGACTTCTCGATGAACTGAACATCCTGCAGAAGCACAGGACCACGCTCACCCACGGTCAGAGAGTTCTGATTATCGTTGATCATAACACCCTGATTCGTGGTCAGAACTTTTTCTTCGTTCATTATATCAACTGTATCACCTCTTATTATATAAACTTTTGGTAAGAAATGCGTCAAAAAATGATAAAAAAAATACGAAAATCGGAATTATGGATTCTTTACCATCTCAAGTATTATAGCGGGGCATATACGATGAACCCCTTTTATTTTTCCGATTTTCTCAGAGATCAACGCACCAAGCTCCTTTACATCATGGGTCCATATCTCAGTCACGATCATGTGATCTCCTGTTGTGGTTGCAACCCATTTTACCTCATCGATCCTGCTCATCGAATCTGCTGCTTCCAGAAACTGGGATGGCTCAGCATCAAGTCCCACTATCGCGACTGTCCTGTATCCAAGCTTTGCAGGGTCAACTACTGCTGTATACTTCTTTATTACCCCACTCTCTTCGAGATATTTGACCCGTTTCCTCACGGTGGACTCGCTCACACCAAGCTCGTTTGCGATATCCGTGAAAGATACTCGTGCATTCTCCATCAGCATCTCAACAATTTTTCGGTCGTTTTCGTTCATGATAAAACCATATTTCGTTAAAGTTGAGCCCTGATTCACTAACATATTTGGCAGAAGTAGTATATAAACTTGTGGATGCAAAGATACTTAGATACTTAAATCCCACTTTCCGCAGATCCCCCATCACACATAATATTTTCCACAACACCACCCCAACAGATCAATTATCTTCCACAGCATCTCATCCAAATTCGCAATCTGCCTTTCATCAGAAGAATCGATCTTAACTTCTGTAATTCCCCTAAACAACATGAAGACCCATTTTAATGTCGGTTTTTGGGTTGGTTTATCCAGCTGGTTCGGTATGTATTCACCAGACTCCTTCAACCTTTTTCGGAGAATCCATTCCACTGTAGAGTAAACAAACAGCGTCAACACCATTATCATTGACAATGCTTCGATTCTCTCTGGTTTTTTCAGATAAACCTCCGAAACTCTGAAACTCTTATCTTTCAGAAACCTGAAACCTCGCTCAACTTTATTCTGATCTTTGTAGTACTCAAGAATCTGTTCCGAATCGAGCGTAAGATCATTGGTTGCAAGTATAAACCGCCCTAACTTCTTCTTTTCTTCCCGAATCAAGGGTTCATTGGGTATGATCTTTGGATTTACGAGATAGGATATCTTGAGTTTCTCGTTCTTCTTTGGTCTCCCCTTCCCCCCATTCAATCTACGAGAGACTGTGGATATATCGAGAGACTCAAGAAGGCACCGCGGGTGTTTTTTAATCCACTTCTGCACTGCTTTCAGAGCATCTTCTTTGCAGGCAAATTCTTCCCGCTTTAACTCTTTGATCTCGCTT
>JAOQII010000001.1 GCA_026134025.1 Candidatus Syntropharchaeum sp. | reverse complement strand
ATTCCATGAGAGCCTGGATACCAAACACTATCTCCAAACACCAGAAGATGCCTTCTGGAGCAGGTTGCCGGTAGAGGTTAGAGTTGGTCTGGCTGCTAAGCTATTGGAGGTGGAGAATGAGTAGGGTTTATAAGGTCAAAAATTTCAGGACTACACAGAGTGGCAGTTGAGGAAAAAGACGTGAAGATTGGGATGCGTGCCCACCTTTGACACTTTACTCCGATGAAATATCAGGAAAGTGAATTTGACAGAAGCCTCGTCCTAAAAGATATTGATATCCCTGTTACCACGTTGCACTTTCGCTATCGCTCAGAGCACATAACAGGCGGATATACGGTTCGCATCGCTCACTTGGTTCGATTGCGTCTTCTATTTAATCAAACGCAGGCTTTTCAAAATTCTCCTGACTCCTTCCTCGTCGCCTGACTCGGTCTCAATCCGAGCGTCCCATCATCCTTAAAGTAGAGCGTGTGACCAAGATATGTCTCGTACGTATTTCCAAGAATATCGAAATCGAACTTCCTGAAAGAGATCTGGTTCATCTCATCGATGATCGCACCCAGGGTCTCATCACCGATCTTCACCTGCTCGCAGATGTGCCCACGCTCGAATATCCTGCCATCGTGGATCTCGTTGAACTTATCAAAAAGAGCCCTGTCTGCAGATAAGGAATCGACAATAGAATTGTATGTTGGCGAGAGCTTCCAGTCATTGTACTTTCGCTGGAGGATATCTGGGTCTTCAAGAACAAGGTTATCCTCTGCCCACCTTACGATGATCAAACGATCGAGAATACGCTGAACTGCATCTTTCAATCTTTCAAGGTCAGGTTCTCCTTCTCCACTTTTTAGAACCTCGTTATCCATGTTTCGCTCGTAAATATCGTTTGCGAGTCTGATTCGCCAGTTCTTCAAAAGTTCCAGAAATTCCAGATCGATATCAGGTCTCTCTTCCCATGCTGCAAGCTTCTCAATCCTGCCAGTTACAACCGCATCCTTTGTTAGATAGAGGAGCTTACCAATTTTATCTGTGTAATCATAGATCGACTCAATATCAAGAATCGTGAGGCCGGTTCTTGCATTGAAAACCCTGAACTTCTCGAAGTTTGTGAGAATCGCCCATTTAGCACCCTCTTTTGCAGCATAAAGAATCGTCTGGCGCTCCTCAAGAAGCCAGTCACCATCACCCCGTTCATCGATGTGCGGGATGCCGCCAAACCGCTTCGCTTCAATGAATATAACAGGCTTCTCATTTATCTTCAGGGCAACGTCCGCACGTCCACCGCTCTTTATCGAGTATTCCCTGTCATACTCCTCAGGGTTTGATATATCCCAGCCCAGGATCTCAAATAATGGATCGATGAAATCTGACCTTACATTCGGCTCACTCAGTTCTTTGATCCCTGATCTTCCCTTAGATCCAAGAAGCTCTCTGTATTTAGTGATCAGGGTCTCGATCTTTTCACGTTCCATCCTGAAATCCTCTCACACCCCATTAAATCTCACAGCTTTAAATCTCCTTCGAGATATCTTCAAGCCTCCACCGTGGCGATCGCCCTCAACATTGCTTCCATCTTGCGCTCGGTCTCATAAAACTCACGCTCTGGATCAGAATCTGCGACAATCCCTGCCCCTGCCTGGATGTATGCAACACCATCACGCATCACGATCGTTCTTATCGCAATCGCAAAGTCAGCGTCCCCATCCCAGGTGTAATATCCGATCCCACCACCATAGACCCCTCTTGATCCCTTCTCAAGCTTATCGATTATCTCCATCGCACGGATCTTTGGTGCACCTGAGAGTGTGCCTGCAGGAAAGATTGCACGGGTTGCATCAAACGGTGTGCATTCACTTCTTAAAACACCTGATACAGTGGACTCGATGTGCTGAACGTGTGAGTAGCGAATCACAGACATGAAGTCATCGACCCTGACAGAGCCAGGTTCTGAGACCATTCTCACATCATTCCTGCCAAGATCGACGAGCATCACATGCTCTGCACACTCTTTTTCATCAGAAAGCATCGATTCTGCAAGTTCATTATCTTCCCTTGCATCTCTTCCTCTCGGACACGTCCCTGCGATCGGGTTTGTTATGACCCTTCCATCATGCACAGTCAGAAGTGTCTCAGGGCTTGCTCCAGCGATACTGATCCCATCAAATTCAAAGAGATACATGTATGGACTTGGATTTATTCTTCTCAGGGCTTTGTAGATCTTTAGTGGTGAGGATGAGACCTTCACACGTCGTAACCGTGAGAGAACAACCTGAAATATGTCCCCATCTAATATGTGTTTCTTGGCGATCTTTACAGACCTCTCATACTCATCCCTGCTCATATTTGAGGTGCTTTCAGGAAGCCTGTCACTCCTGTTATCAAGTGTGGGCTCAAGCTCAGGGATTGTTGAGGATGCTTCGATGATCCTGATAAGCTCTGTGGCTTTCTGCTCAAGATCGGAATATAGCGTTTTAAGATCCAGATCTGGGGTAATAAGTGGTGTGAGCACGATATAGATCATTCCTTCCCTGTGATCAAAAATTATGCTTGCTGTCATCACCAGAAACTTCATATCAGGAACTAATTTCTGCTCATACTTTGATTCAATATCAAGCCAGCAATCATAGACGATATCATAGGCAATATAACCGATCAATCCGCCGGTGAAGGCCTGTCTTGCGAATAACTTCCCGCTATGATAGTTTATCGCTGGAAATATCGTATTCAGGGCAGCAAGGAGATCCATACCCTCCTTTATGTCACCGTTTTCATCGAGAACTGTATTCAGATTTGCTTTCAACAGCTCGGTAAGTGGCGTCTTTTCACCCTCGATCCTGATTTTTCGCTCATTCAGTGTCACGATGCACTCAGGGTTTGCCCCCAGGAACGAAAACCTCGCACGTTTTTTCTCTTTCTCGACCGATTCAAGGAGGTATCTGTTGCCATACTCACATGAGAGGGCTGTATAAACCTTCAAAGGGGTGGTATCAGCTTTTATACCTGTATATAACTCCAGCATGAACGGTTTTTCAGATGCTGATGCAACCGCCCTGACCTCTTCCAGTGATAGATTGAACATTATTATTCACCAATATACTTTTAATAGCTATGATGTATAAATTTATGCATCAGAGCACTTAAATTGGCTTACTTTGAAGACCTTTATATAGATTGTGGCTGTAAACCTTTTTAACCAAAGAAAGCAATCTTCAATCTTATGAAAGGCGTACACCACCTTGTTTCTATCCTCGACCTTGATCCAGAGGAGATATACCAGATCGTGGAGGACGCAATCTCGCTTAAGCAGACCCGTGATGACGGTCTTCATATCAGCGACCTGCAGCAGAAGAGCCTTGCCATGATCTTTGAGAAGCCCTCCACACGCACAAGGGTCTCATTTGAGGTTGCGATGACCGAACTTGGTGGACATGCACTATATCTGAACTGGAACGACCTGCAGCTTGGGCGTGGTGAGCCGCTCTCGGATACCGCCCGTGTTCTATCATCCTACGTCCATGCGATAATGATACGTTCAAGAAAACACGAGACGATTCTTGAGCTTGCAAAATATGCAACCGTGCCTGTAATAAATGGATTGAGCGATCTGGAGCATCCATGCCAGATTCTGGCGGATCTTACAACGATAAAAGAATTCAAGGGTGGCTTTGAAGGTTTGAAGTTTGCATGGATCGGGGACGGGAACAACGTCTGCAACTCAGCGATACTCGCATCAGCTCTTGTCGGGATGGAGATCGGGGTCGCGACACCTCCTGGGTATGAACCAGACTTCGAGATCATCAATCGAGCGATCGAGCTTGGCGGTAAGATCATCTTCACAAACAACCCCTCAGAAGCAGCAGAAGGTGCAGATGTGCTTTATACCGATGTCTGGGTCTCGATGGGCGATGACGATGAACGGGAAAAACGGATGCGGGATTTCGCAGGATACCAGATCGATGAAAACCTTCTTGATCTCACGAATAAGAACTCGATCGTCATGCACTGTCTTCCTGCACATCGGGGCGAGGAGATCACAGATGGGGTGATCGAAGGTCCGCATTCTGTCATATTCACTCAGGCTGAGAACAGGCTTCATGCCCAGAAAGCGCTTCTTCTGAAGGTCATGGGATGAAACGAGTTCTGCTTGAGATTCGAAAGTGCGTGGATTCGTGCGATCTCTGCAATAGCATTGAGAAGCGGATTCGCGATACGATCGAGGAGTTGGATTACAGGCATATATGGGTAAGTACCAGCAGGTTTGACCACGAAACAGAGACACCGCATCCAATTATTTTCGTCGATGGTGAGATCTGGAAGATGGGTAATTTGAGCCAGCGGGATATCACAAAAGGACTGCGAGAGATTGTATATGGGCGCAAAGGAACCGCCATCCCACGAAATATTGCAATTATTGCGTGCAGCGGGTGTGAAGTTGGCGAGGATGAGATTAAAAAAGCGGTGGAAGTAGCAGAGCGTTATAAAGATCTGATTGTTCATCTTGAACTCCCAGGAAGACTGGATGATCTTTCAGAAGATGAGTTTGAAAAGGTCAGGGAGTCGCTCGATAGGATGAAGATGCAGCCTGGCAGACGATTTATCTCGGTTGATGGATGTGATTCTATCTGTGCAACACGGTTAATTGAGCTTGCTGGAATCGAGCCAACAGAAACGATCAAAATTAAAGAGGGATGGAGGGATGAGCTTCTTGAAGTGATCCTCGATATCATAAAGAACTACTGCGACTGCCAGTTCTATGAAAACCTCGATCCTGCCTGCAATACCTGCCCGATGTCGAAGGTCTGCTTTACCTTAAAACGTGTGGAACTTGCGATAGAGGGAAGGGAACTCAATAGAAAAGTATAAGTGCAGAGGATAAGAAGTTTAGGTTTACTCAAAAAGCGTGGAGAAAAAAATGATAAAAGTAGGTGTACTTGGTGCAACCGGGGCAGTCGGGCAGCGATTCATTCAGCTACTATCAAAACATCCGTGGTTTGAGATTACAGATCTTCTGGCATCATCGAGGAGTGCCGGAAAGAAGTACAGGGACGCAACAAGGTGGCTTATTGAGACTCCCTTGCCTGAGAATCTTCAGGAAATGGAGGTAAAGCTTGCAGAACCTATTTCACTCAAAAATTCCGATGTTGAGATCCTCTTCTCAGCCATTCCAGCAGATATCGCAAAGAATACAGAGGTTGAGTTTGCAGAGGCAGGCTTTACCGTGGCAAGCAACGCAGCAGCCCACAGGATGGATGCGGATGTTCCACTCGTGATCCCTGAGGTTAACCGCGACCATCTCGGGTTGATTGAGGTTCAACGAAGAAAAAAGGGGTGGGATGGCTGTATCATCACAAACCCGAACTGTTCAACGATCGTTATGACGCTCACATTGAAGCCACTCATGCAATTTGGGATCAAGCATCTCAATGTCGCAACGATGCAGGCGATCTCGGGTGCAGGATACACCGGCTTGCCTGCGATGGCGATACTTGATAACGTCGTCCCCTATATCGGGAAAGAGGAGGAGAAGATGGAGTCAGAGCCATTGAAGATTCTGGGTGAGTTTGATGGCGATTCAGTTAAAACTGCAAACTTCACGATAAGTGCAAGCTGTCATCGTGTACCGGTGATCGACGGCCACACTGAGGCGATCTGGATCGAGTTTGGAGAGCAACCGTCGGTCGATGATGTAAAGCTTGCTTTCAGAGATTTCAAGCGCGAAATCGATACTCCAACATCACCAGCGATCCCGATCCAGCTGATGAAGGAGGATGATCGTCCGCAACCACGACTTGATCGAGATCTTGGCGATGGGATGACAGTCAGTGTTGGGAGGGTGCGAAGCGACGTCCATGGGATAAAGTACATTGCGATGGGGCACAATACGATAAGAGGTGCTGTCGGAGCATCCGTCCTCAATGCAGAGGTGCTTGTTAAGGAGAAGGTGTAATGACATTTATTATGGACGTTCTTGAGATACTTGAGAAGAATGCGCGAACCCCGACCGATGAGATCGCAAAGATGGTCGGGAGAAGCGTTGAAGAGGTTGAGGATCTGATAAAGCAACTTGAAGAAGAGAGGGTCATACATAAGTACAAGACGATGATCGATTGGGAGAAGGTAGATCGTGAGTATGTCTATGCCCTGATCGAGATAAACATCAACCTGAGCGAGGGGGAAGGTTACGATGGTGTGGCAAAGCGGATCGCAAAGTTCCCTGAAGTTCGATCCGTGAGGCTCGTATCGGGTGCGTATGACCTTTCAGTCGTTGTCAGAGAGAAGACGCTCAAGGATGTTGCATACTTTGTCGCAGACCGAATCGCAACGATCGAGGCGGTGCAACGTACTGTCACCCACTTCTCACTCAAGATGTACAAAGAAGATGGGGAGATCGTCTATCAGCGCGATGAGGGAGGACGGCTGGCAGTATCGCTATGAAACCAATCTCAAAGCGAATGGAGCCAATTCCGGCATCGGGAATAAGGAAGTTCTTTGATCTAATACTTAGCACCCCTGATGTGATCTCGCTCGGTGTTGGAGAGCCTGACTTTGTCACACCCCCTCATATCAGTGATGCCGGGATAAAAGCGATCGAGGAGGGGTATACTTCTTACACGTCAAACTGGGGGCTTATAGAACTCAGGGAGCTGATCTCAGAGGCACTCAAGCATGAATATGGCGTTGATTACGACCCGCATGGGGAGATTCTTGTAACAAGTGGGGTATCAGAAGCACTTGACATCCTGATGCGGGTGCTTCTCGATCCCGGGGATGAAGTCATCGTTATAGAGCCAACTTACGTCTCATACAAGCCCTGCATCCGTTTTGCGTATGGAGAGCCAGTTGTTGTACCAACTGAAAGTTCAAATGAGTTTAAACCAACCGTCGAAGATATTGAAGTCAAAATAACCGATAAAACAAAAGCATTGGTACTCGGATATCCAAACAACCCAACTGGGGCTATCATGGCAAAAAAAGAGCTTGAAGCGATTGCAAATCTTGTAAACGAGTACGATCTCTATGTGATCTCGGATGAGATCTACAGCAAACTGACTTATAATGGAAAGCACACCTGTTTCTCCTCTTTGAATGGGATGCAGGAGCGAACTATTCTCTTGAACGGCTTTTCAAAGTCTCATGCGATGACAGGATGGCGGATCGGATACGCCTGTGGGAACAGAGAGATAATCGAGGCGATGATGAAGGTTCACCAGTACACGATGCTCTGTGCCCCAGTCCAGTCACAGCTTGCAGCATGTGAGGCTTTACGAAACGGTGAGGAATCCTGCAAAAAGATGGTCGATGAGTACAACAGGCGCAGGAGGCTGATGGTTGCAGGGCTTGAGGAAGCCGGGCTTGAGTGTTTCAACCCGAGAGGCGCGTTCTACACATTCCCCTCGATAAAAAAAAGTGGGCTCAGCTCAACCGTCTTTGCACAGCGTCTATTTGATGAAAAGAAGGTTGCTGTTGTCCCTGGTAATATCTTTGGGGAATGTGGTGAGGGTTTTGTGAGGTGCGCTTACGCAGTCTCGCCTGAGGACATAGTAGAAGCTATGAATCGCATAAAAGAGTTCATGGAGGAACTTGGTGTATGAGTGATGAGCCACTGATCGTTGGCGTCATCGATGAGCCGGCGATCGAGAAGGCTCAGCTTGCAGAAGCGATGGGTGCAGACGTTCTGGAGGCAAGGCTTGATCTCTGGGGGCTCTCGCCTGAGAATACGAGAAAGTTTCTAAAAAGTCTTAAAAGTCTCGGGCTTAAAGTAATTGGAACAAACCGATGGAGGCTTGAAGGTGGGAGATTTGAGGGGGATGAGGCGGATCGTATCGATAGCTTAATCGCGTCTCTGGATCTCATCGATCTTGTTGATATTGAGCTTGGATGTGAGATGCGGGATTATGTGATCGAGGAGGCTCAAAAATATGATGTACGTGTGATCGTCTCATACCACAATTTTGAACTGACACCAGCGAGCGATGAGCTTTCTGAGATTGTTTCAAGCATGAAAGCATCTGGGGCGGATATTGGAAAGATCGCAACGATGGTCAATGATCTTCACGATTGCCTCAGGCTCTTTGAGCTTTTGCTTGATTCGCAGATGAAACTTTCTGTGATCGGGATGGGTGAGCTTGGAAAGCATACCAGGGTCATTGCACCGATCTATGGATCAGTCTTGAATTATGCGTCCGTGGGGGAGGCGGTTGCACCAGGGCAGATGAAGGTGGGGGAGATGAAGGAGATTCTAAGAGGTTTGATACATGAAGACGCCGCTTGATGCGTTCATCGCCGAAGATCTATCAGGTTACATCGAGTTTATGCCAGAGGTAGAGGCTGAGGCTGAGATTATCGTTAAGGAGGATGGCGTTATTGCAGGCGTATCTGAGGCTACTTCTATCTTCGAATACTTTAATGTTGAGGTCGAACCACTCTTCGAGGATGGTGATCTGATCAGGAGGGGCGATCTGATCCTTAGAGCCATGGGTGATGGAAGAGGAATACTCAAGGCTGAAAGGCTTTCTCTAAACTTTTTAGGGCGTATGAGCGGTATCGCAACACTCACCTTTGCTTTTGTTGAGAGGGCGGGCTCTGTTAGGATTGCAGGGACCAGAAAGACAACGCCTGGATTTAGAGCATTTGAGAAGCGTGCGATAATTTTAGGAGGTGGCGATCCGCACCGCTTCAACCTCGCTGATATGCTGATGATAAAGGAGAATCACATCGCGCTCGTCGGGCTTGAGCAGGCGATCAAGCTTGCAAAGGGCGTGAGTTTCACAAAGAAGGTTGAGGTTGAGGTCTCAAACGTTGAGGATGCAACCCTTGCAGCCGAACTCGGGGCTGATATAATCATGTTTGATAATATGACGCCAGGCCAGATCGAGGTTGCTGTAAAATCTCTCCAGGCGAGAGGTTTGAGGGATCGGGTCTTACTTGAGGCGTCAGGTGGTATCACACTTGAGAATGTAAATGAATATGCACAGAGTGGTATTGATATAATCTCTGTTGGGGCGATAACACATCACGCGGTCTGGCTTGATTTCAGCCTCAGGATTGTCTGACCGCCTCAACAAACCTTCTAACTTTATCTGGATCTTTCATACCCCCGGTCTCGACACCAGATGCTGTATCGACACCGTATGGCTTAACCGATCGTATGGCATCCCTGACGTTTGAGTGGTCAAGACCTCCTGCAAGTATAACAGGAACAGAAAGCTTTCTGCAAAGTGCTGCACTTATACCCCAGTCATGGACGATTCCTGTACCGCCACTTTTTCCTGGTGTCTTTGTATCAAGAAGTATCAACTCAGCAATCCCTGATACTTTCTCAACCTCAGATAACAGAGCATCAAGGCTCATGCCTGGACTCACCCCGATCGTCTTTATCAAAGGAAGCCCTGTCCGTTCTTTAAGCGCCTTGAGTGCACCTGTATCCATATCGTTATGAATCTGGACCAGATCAGGCTTGACAACGTCAAGGATCTCAACCGCCTCATCGACCGAACCTGGCATAAGCACTGCCACCGCAAGAACCCCAGCTGGCACAGACTCAACAAGCGATGCTGCCACCCAACGATCGATCTTTCTTGGCGTTTCAACAGGAACTTCTACGATGAAACCGACCGCATCAACACCTGATCCGAGAACAATTCCAAGATCCTTTTCGGTCCTTATACCGCAGATCTTCAGAAAAGTCATCTAAATGCGACCATCTCATCGAGTTTATCGATGCCTCTACTCTCATCAAGGAGATTATTTGCGATCTCAAGCCCCTCCTTAATATCACACGCTTTTTGACCGATGTAAAGTCCTGCAGCAGCGTTTAAGGCTACAATGTCCCGCATAAAACCCTTCTTACCATTCAATATCTCAAGCATAACCTTTACATTGTATTCTGCATCCCGCCCCTCAAGATCCTTTAATTTCGCTCGCTCAAGCCCATAATCTTCTGGTGTGATCGTGAACGACTCGATATTGCCGTTTTTAAGCTCAACGATCTCGGTAGGACCTGTTGTTGTAATCTCATCAAGTCCAGATCCATGAACAACAATTGCGTGCGTTGAACCAAGCTCCCGAAGGACCTCTGCCATTCTTAAACAGAGCGAAGGGTCAAAGACCCCGATTACCTGCCGCTTCACATTCGCAGGGTTTGTAAGCGGACCGAGGATATTAAAGACCGTTCTAACTCCGATCTCACGCCTTATAGGGGCAACCCGTTTCATCGATGGGTGAAAGATCGGTGCAAGCATGAATCCCATACCAACTTCCTCAATCATGCGGCAGACCTCTGGAGGCTCAAGATCGATCTTAACCCCCGAGGCTTTTAGTATGTCAGCGCTACCGCATTTTGACGTGATTGAGTAATTACCATGCTTTGCGACACAAACGCCACTGGACGCGACGAGGATCGCTGCGATCGTGCTGATATTGATCGTGTGGGAGCTGTCCCCGCCTGTTCCACAGGTATCGATCAGGGTTGAGATCTTTGGTGTGATCGATGAGGCTTTCTTCTTCATGCCCATTGCAAGACCCGCGATCTCAGAAGGGGATTCACCTTTCATCTTCAATCCGATCAGGACCGCTGCGATCTGGCTGTCTGTGGCATCGGTGAGGATTTGCTCCATTAAATCCTCTGCTTCATCGATGGTGAGATTCTCTCCACGTGTTATCTTCTCGATATACGATTTCATAAGCCTATTTTATCTTTGGCAGGTTCTCAAGCGATCGTTTGACAAGTTCAGTCGGATATTCATAATCCACGAGCTTTCCCTCGAAGTATGTATCATAGGCTGCAAGATCAAAGTGGCCGTGCCCTGAGTTCAGGAAGAGAAGGGTCTTTTCTTCACCCGTCTCTCTGCACCTGAGTGCTTCGTCGATTACAGCCTTTACTGCATGTGCGGTCTCTGGAGCAAGGATGAAACCCTCTGTCTGTGCAAAGCGTATCACTGCATCGAACACATCGGTCTGATGGTATGCCTCAGCACGCATATACCCATCATGGGTCAGCTTTGACAGGATCGGCGCATCTCCGTGATACCTCAGTCCGCCTGCATGGATCTTTGGTGGTATGAAGTCATGTCCAAGCGTGTACATCCTGGCGATCGGCGCAAGTCCTGCAACATCTCCAAAGTCGTATTCATAGAGTCCCTTTGTGAGTGTTGGGCATGCAGCAGGTTCGCATGAAACAACATCCAGATCCTTTCGATCTCCTTTGAGTTTATCACCCAGAAACGGGAAGGCTGCACCTGAGAAGTTGCTACCACCACCCACACAACCATAGATCGCATCAGGATAGGCGTCGATCTTCTCAAACTGCTTCTTCGTCTCAAGCCCTGTGATCGTCTGGTGGAGCAGGACGTGGTTCAGGACCGATCCGAGTGTGTAGTGAGAATTATCATTGACTGCTGCATCCTCAACCGCCTCTGAGATCGCAAGTCCGAGGCTTCCAGGTGAGTCTGGATCTTTCTCTAAAAATGCCTGCCCGGTCTTTGTTCTGTTACTCGGAGATGGAACAACTTCTGCACCCCATGCATGCATCAAACTCTTCCTGTACGGCTTCTGTTCATAGCTCACCCTGACCATGTATATCATACACTCAAGATCAAAGAGTTTCGTTGCAAATGCAAGGGATGATCCCCACTGTCCTGCCCCGGTCTCTGTTGTGAGCCGCTCAATCCCTTCTTTCATGTTGTAGTATGCCTGTGGGATCGCTGTATTCGGTTTATGACTTCCAGGAGGGCTCACTCCTTCCCACTTGTAGTAGATCTTTGCAGGGGTCTTTAGCGCCGCTTCAAGTCGGGTTGCACGGTAAAGCGGGGTTGGCCTCCATATACGGTAGATCTCAAGCACTTCTTCTGGTATGTCGATCCACCGATCTGTACTGAACTCCTGCCTGTTGAGCTCTGATGAAAAGAGAAAAGGTGGGAGTTGTGTGGGCTTATACGTCTCCGGATGAAGCATCGGATCAAGTGGTTCTGGCATATCTGCCTGGATGTTGTACCACCGCTTTGGCATCTCATCTTCTGTGAGTAAAATCTTTCTATCCATCAATTACACCTCGATTAGGTTTGAGCTACAATCTGTACGTTGTTCAACATATTTTAGCATTGCTGTGATTTATCCCTACAACCGCATCCACCTGGCCTCAAAATACTCAACCCTTTCATCCAGAATCACCGCAAAGATCATCTGCTTTCTGACGCCGTGTGCAAGCCTGACAGCCCTTGAGATCTCGGGAAGCCTCACCTCACGATCATCGATCAGAACATGTACCAGGTATCTTGAATGATACGACGTTTCACCTGGGATTTCTTCGTAAACCCTGAAATGGCTTCCAAACTTAAAACCAGTCTTTACAACCATTCCTCTGTCGCGAAGGTCCCTGTATGTTAGATATTTTTTAACAAAATTCCCTTCTATAGCAGAAGATATCTCAATAAACCTCTCCAGGTTGAGAACTTCACCTTCAGGATCTGTGAGCATTAAAGATCCTTTTTCAATGAGATATGCAGACTCAACAAACGATAGCTGGAGTCGAGTTTCCTCGATCAATCTACCAAACCACCATCGCTCATTGAGCTCTGATAACGTGGAGTCATTCCATATCATGACCCGCTCATCGAGTAGATCGCCGTTTACAGAATCAGATAGCTCTACAGGAGGGGCAGATCCACTTATATCTCTTCGCTTTATTTCATAATATGTGATATCCCCTTCTTCATCAACAACAGCATATAACAACCGTTTTTTAAGATTTTCTGATAGTTCGAGATCCTGTAAAATCATATCTACTGCAATCGGTTCTCGTTCAGATAGAACATGGATGATATATCTCGACTCACCAGTACCAGACTTAACTCCTCGTGGATACACCCTGAAGTCAAGCGGACCCGCTTTCAGATAATACCCTCGATCACGGATGTCTTTAAATACGAGAAACCTCAACTCAAACTTTGGGAGGATACTGGATGCCCGTTTTAGAAACGCTCTAAGTTCAAGCTTTATTCCCTCCTCAAATAGAGTTATCTGCTTCCTTTCAAGTGAATACGCCGCTTCTTCAAGCGATAACTTGGTCCCATCCAATATAACCGATTTTCCGATGAGATCTCCCCTTATCATCTCATTTTTCAATGAGCTCAAGCTTACTTCTCCAGCCAACGCTCAGATCAACCTCACCATTGAACCCGACTTTTGCATAGGCATCGGTGACCTTGATCCTTGAGCCGAGATCAAGCTCCTGTATGAAGTCCACCTGCTCGTTCCAGAGCGAGATGTTTATCCTCCCGCTCTTGTCGAGAATCGTAATCTTCACGACCCTGCCCTGCGACCCATCTTTCCTCGTAAACTCGTGTATCGGCTCAATCCCGATCAGATCTCCTATCACATTGTAGAAACCCTCAGGTTCCACCTCAACGATCGGTGAGATCTTCTCTTCGTACTGGATATCTTCCGCGATCGATTCGACCTGCCCGTGTGATCCGACATACAGCTCAACGACATTGTACCGCTTCTTCGCATAACCGTTCGAGATATGCACTGAGTCTCCTATGTTAAGATTTTCAAGATCAAGGGCGCGATCATCCCACAACGTCACACGTATCTTCCCTGACATATCGCCTATCATGATCGTTCCAACCTTGCCTGTTGTCCCGTTCTTCCGTGAAAATACTCTCACATCTCCGATCTCAAGTATCCTGCCTTTGACTGAGATCGCATCCATACCGTCATTGATATCCTTGATGAGAGTGTCCTTGACCTCAAAACCTGAATCCTGCCTGATCAACTTTATCTTCTCTGCTGTAAGCTCGAGACCTCTGTATCCCTCTTTTATGCGACCGTTTACTCTGATAACACTTCCAAGTCGCAGATCGCCATCCTGGATCATATCTGTCCATTTATCCCACAGAACAGTCCTCATAGATCCTGTTTCGTCAGAGATGATGATATTTGCAACCCTGCCTGCTGATCCATCGTGCTTTTCAAATTCTCTTATCGTATCGATCCGAATCACCTGTCCCTCAATCGATACAGATGTTCCTGTCTTCTCTTCAGACCATCCTTCTATAATCCTTCCGATCGTTGTGGACGTCGAAACTCCAAGTTCCTGTGCGATCAGAAGCGATGCGGAACGGCTGTCACATAGCCCACCCATCTTGTCTATCTTCTCTTCTATTCTGCTTTTAAATTCATCGAGGCTCATTTTATCTTCCAATCCTTTGTACACCTCAAGAACCTCATCAGCAAGAACATCACCCATTTTACATACCACCTTAAAGTTTTTCTCCTGTTACTCGTTCATACAACCTAACGTAAGTCTTAGATAAGTCTCCCTTTCCCTCTCTGAAGACATCCTTATCGAGACTCACATACTCGCCCCTATTAAATGCTTCGAGATCCCAGAACCTGCAACCGTCAGGCGTTCCAACCTCATCTGCGAGAACGATCCTATCGCCTTCCCTTCCGTACTCAACCTTGAAATCAGCAAGAACAATCCCCTTCTCTTCAAGATCCTCCTTTAAGATCTCATTGATTTTGCGAGTGAGGGTTGTAACCTCCTCGATCTCATCTCTGGTGAGCCACCCCTTATCGACGATTTCATCAAGCTCCACAGGACGATCCCTCTCCTCAAACTTGGTCGTGAACTCAACCATACCACCATCAATCGGAGAATGTTCAACCGGTTCGGTACCTGGTGGGAGTTTCGCGCTGCCTTCGTTGTATCTTCTCCAGAGTGAGCCTGTCAGGAAGTTTCTGCAGATGACCTCGATAGGTACGATCTCAACTTTCTTAACCCGCATCGCATCAGGCGGTATGAATGCGATGAAGTGTGTCAAGATGCCGTTATCCTCCAGAAGCTTGAAGTAGCGTGTTGAAAGTCTGCAGCAGACCTCGCCTTTGTGAGCAAACTCGGCCTTCTTCAAGCCGTCAAACGCGGTCGTACGATCTGTAAATACAAAAACGATATCTCCATCCAGTTCATAGATATCTTTTGCCTTACCACTACCAATTTTTCTTGCTTCATCTTTTTTAAACACCAGAAGCCTCCTTTTATATTCTGGTTAATCAAATTTCTTAATGATACTCCCGATCTTACTGAGTTTATAGTACGTCTTATCATCGCGTTTAAGTTCATCCACGCAAAAATCAAGCATCACGATCTGGTGTTTTAGCTCAGCCTCATCAAGACCTGTAGTCTCGAGGATCTCATCAAATGTTTTCTCACCATCCTGAAGCGTCTTTAAAATTTCCCGGCGCGTTGAGTTGTTGACGATATCCCCGTATCGCTTATGAAACTCCCTGATACCAACGAGCGGATCATTGATATCGAATCGCTTCATGAACTCGTCATAGCCCTCAAGCTCTTCTTTGGGATATATTCTATCGAGCCCATCCTCACGTTCAGGGGTTGGATCCAGATACAACTGATCTATCAACGCACGTGCTGCTGCAGTCGAATCAGCCCTTGGCTTTTTGCTTTTCTTCTCACCAGAACCAGACTTTATTTTTAGCTTGATCTTTTTAGCCTCCGCCATATAAGGGGTCACCAGTTCTTATCACCCCTGAACTTTATAAGTTTTTATGAATCGAGAGATCAATAACCTGCACAAGTTTTAATAGTCCGCACATCCAAATTATATATCGGTTGGAACGATGGATGACGATCTTGGAATAGCAGAAGAATCTCTGCAATGTGGAACGTTAGATCTCGATGCATTGGAGGAGGTCTACCCTCAGCTTCTTCGTGAGTACCTTTTTGGAGAGAAGACTGAGGAGGCGCTTTACGAGGCGTACAAGATGAGCATGGCGTGTATCGCGGCAAATATCGATCTTGAATATATAATTGACATCCACGGAAGAGCGGTTAGAGAACTTACCAGAGACCTACCAATACCAGAGCAACCCTGGGTCATCTTGAAGTCAAATAACGTGCTTCTTGAGGTCATGGTAAAGTTCAACCTATTTTGCAGGTTGTCTTTCGACGCCTTGGAGAAGCTGGAGAGTAAGAACCACTGGATCTTTCTGCAGGCATCCAGAGCGTTTTCCTCGCGCGATCTTGGAGATATCCTGAGCGCAATACTTGAGCTTGTCAACGGGTACATGGAGGTTCCGGCATCATCGATCCATATCCCAGAGGATCGTGGAACATCTATCGGGTTGAGGGAGAACGGATACAGAAATGAGAAAAACACACCACTCTGGGAGACGATTAAAAGCGGTAAGATCCATGTGATACAGGATACGAGAGAGACGCCACTCACGCTTCCGCGTCTTGAGAATGGTGAACACCCGGGCTCAATCCTCTCACTGCCGCTTAAGCTCGAGGGTAAGACCATAGGTGCACTTGAACTCTACTCCCGCCTGCCACGTACCTATGATGAAAAAGAGCTTGAGCTTCTTCTATCATTTACAGCGAATGCCGCACGCGCAATCGAGAAAGCCGAAGGATAAAAACGATAAAACACGCTCTGTTTTTCTCACCTGATACCTGATGAAACTGAGAAACCTATTTAAAAAACCTCAAAGAAGGTGAGTTTGATGGATAAGAAAACCCAGATGATAATCGGGGCAATTGTGATTATTCTCTGCTTGATTGGGTTGGGTATGACATTGAAAGGCTCTGTTGTGCCATACATAACTGTAACCGAGCTTAAATCAGGCGATTATCGCGGAGAACATGTCCAGATCAACGGAACCGTGGTTGAAGGGTCTGTTGATTGGCATCCAAAAGAGATACTCCTCACGTTCAAACTCACAGACGGTAGTGAGACGGTGGACGTTGAGTACAGGGGCAGCATCCCGAACAACTTTGAGGAGGGAAAGATGGTCGTTGTGGGCGGTGTCTATGATATGAACCTGCTCAGGGCAGATGAGATCCTCGTCAAATGTCCCTCAAAGTACACTGAGGAAATTGAATGAATGACGTAATCTTTCTCCAGGCAGCACTCATAACCACGATAGTGGCAGTTTTTCTCCATGTGATTGGAGCTGAACTCAGAAGAGAAGACCTAATTGAGTGGGGAAAAATTGGAACTTATCTAACCTTTATCTTCATAACGATCGCATCTATCCGCCTCTTTTATCTCCTGATCACACACGACTTTCAGAATCTCTATGTTGCAAGCTATACAAGCCTCGATCTTCCGTTATTCTATGTTATATCAGCTTTCTGGGCAGGTCAGGAGGGTTCATTCCTCCTCTGGGCATGGCTAATCTCGATCTTTGCGTCAATCGTACTTCTAAGGGCGAAAAGTATGGACGATGCCCGGTTCACATCTTACGCCTCAGGGATGCTTGGTGCGATCATGGTCGGGTTTCTTTACATCCTTGTAACAGCATCGAATCCATTCAAACGGCTTGATTTCCTCCCAATGGATGGTTATGGACTCAATCCACTTCTCCAGGATCCTGGAATGGTTTTACATCCTCCCGTGCTCTTTATCGGGTATGCAGGGATGGCAGTTCCGTTTGCTTTTGCGATGGCCGGGCTTATAATGAAAAAGGACTGGGTTTTATCCACAAGAAGATGGTTCATCTTTGCCTGGATTGCGCTCTCGATGGGAAATATCATCGGTGCGTGGTGGGCGTATCATGTGCTTGGATGGGGCGGATACTGGGCATGGGACCCGGTAGAAAATTCATCGCTCCTACCATGGCTCACAGCATCAGCTCTGCTTCACACGGTGATGGTTGAAGAAAAGATGAAACGGATGCGAGCATGGAACTTCACCCTGATGACCGTAACATTCATCCTCGTCTTATACGGGACATTCCTGACACGTAGTGGCATCCTCGAATCGGTCCACGCATTTGCAGACTCCGGGCTCGGTGCTGTGCTGATGGGTTTTTTGCTCATCATACTGGCAGCAGCTTTGAGGCTAATGATAAGAAGAAGGGATTACCTCAAATCAGATCCTGTTGGGTTTGATCTATCACGCTCAGGGCTTATACTAATCACTTCCATCCTGCTTGTGGTATCTGCGGGAACGGTTCTTGTTGGGAGTTTCTACCCCCTCCTTCTTGAGGTTATGGGAGGTGTTCAACAGATGGTTCAAGCCGGATATTACAATACCGTAAACGTCCCGATTGCCGTTCTAATTTTCATGCTTCTTGGAATCTGTCCGCTTATCCGCTGGCGAAGGTACAAACTTGATGAATTAAAACCAAAAATCACTGTTTCTGTCCTATCCTCAATCTCAGTCGTCTTAATAGCGCTCATCCTGGGTGTAAGAGATCCAATCACGATATCTGCTACTTTAGCATGTACACTCACACTCACCACACATCTAAAGGAATTTTATGATGCATCAAGATCAGGCGATGATAAAGGTCTATCAAATCTCTATACTGCAATCTGCGGGGATCATCGCCGCTTCGGTGGTTATATCGTCCATCTGTCACTCATCGTGATGGTAATCGGTGTCTGTGGATCTTCAATCTATGAGAATCGAGATATCTTTACGCTCCAGGCAGGATCATCACACACGATCGGTGATTATACGCTGGAATATCAGGGTACAGAAGCGATACATTCACCATCAGGGGATGGAATATACTATGTAGCGATTCTGGATCTCTACGGGGAAAACGGCTACATTGCTCGGGCGATGCCAGACCTCTTCTACTCCTTCCGCTTTGAAGAGACATATCAGCATGTCTACATCAAGAGCAGGTTATTCGAGGATATTTACATCATATATCAGGGATCTGAAGAGGGTTATGCGCTCTTTGAGGCGAGGGTTATCCCACTTGTGAGTTTCATCTGGTGGGGAGGTGTTCTGCTACTTTTTGGTGGCATCATTGCACTCCTGCCAGATAAAAGGAGGAATGAAGCGTGAAAAATAGTATAGCTTATCTCACCATCCTGATTTTATGCTACCTGCTCTTAACGCCGCCTGTTTTTGCCCAGTCGAGCCAACTTGAGGCATCGATGAACCATATATTTGTAACACCTGATGAAGATCATCTCGAAATTGTGGAGGTTCTTGTATTGAAGAATGTGGCGAACACCTCTTTCAATGGGACGATTGCGACGGTACCATTCGATGGATGGAAAAATCTTGAAGCATCAGCGTTTACAGGAGAGATCCCCCCCAATGAAAGTTTACAGCTGATGTTCTCATACTGGATAGATACACCAGAAGATACAATAAACCTCACAAGAGTTGCTGCTTACGATACACGGGCGCTGAGCATGTTTGTGCCGTTGAGGGGTGGGGTAAAACTCCTTGATAAGGGCAGCTTTGATATTGCAAGTGGCAGAACGCTCGAGGATGGTGAGTACTACGTCTTGGAGTCATACAACCTGCCTGCAGGATCCACAATCTGGGCACTGTTTGGTATACCCAGAGGCGAAGAGAAACCAGAAAACGATTATAACATTGGAATGATCGTTTTGATCCTCGCACTCATCACGATAGCTCTTTTTCCGAATTTACGTGACTACTTGAAGAAACAAAGTTAGAAGAGGTTGATGATGGCTGCAGTGTAGGAAGATCGATCCCCAGCGCCTCAACCATGTCTTTATAGCGGTTTCTTATCGTAACCTCTGTAACACCTGTTGCTGCTGCTACCTCCTTCTGCGTACGTGTGATCCCGCACATCCTTGCTGCTATATATATCGCGGCTGCAGCGATTGAGATTGGACCTTTGCCAACCGTCAGATCCTGTGCCTCTGCTCGATCCACGATCTCGACCGCCTTTGTGCGGACGTCTTCTTTGAGATCAAGTCTTGAGCAGAACCTTGATACAAATTCCACGGGAGAGGAAGGCTGTAACTTGAAGTCAAGCTCCCGTGATAAGAAACGATACGTCCTCCCGATCTCTTTTTGCTTTACTCTGGAGACTTCTCCAACTTCTTCGAGGGTTCTTGGTATGCCCTTCTGCCTGCAGACTGCATAGAGAATCGCAGTGGCGAGTCCTTCAACACTCCTTCCCCTGATAAGATCCTTCTCCATCGCCTTGCGGTACATCAGTGCTGCTGACTCACGAACATCCTTAGAAAGCCCAAGCGCTGATCCCATCCGATCGATCTCTGAGATCGCAAATATGAGGCTTCTCTCACTCGAACTCGATACACGTACACGATTCTGCCATTTTCTAAGTCGCTGGATGTTGGATGCGCTCTTACCATGCACATTCGCATCCCGCCAATCGATGAACGTGCTCAAACCCTTGTCATGGATCATGTATGTCATAGGCGCACCTGTTCTTGCCCTTTTTACCATCTGTTCGTAATCAAACGCCCTCCATTCAGCGCCTTGATCCATTATATTCTCTTCTATAACAAGTCCGCATGAATCACAGACTATCTCCCCTCGTTCATAGTCCTGCCGCAAAAGTAGAGAATTACATTCAGGACACTGTGTAGCAGCCCTGTGAACTCGCTGTTCTTCCACTTCTTTCCTCTTTGCTTCAATCATTGACATCCCCCCCATCAACATTTAGCATCATACCGTTCAAAGCATGCAGTGAAAGCTGGCTTTTGGGTATATCCAGGATCGACTCAACATGCTTAAAGAAGTATATGCGATCTGTCAGCGGCATCTTTGATATAAACATCCCAACATCATCCTTCACTCGTTCAATGAGTGCTTTTTTGCATTCATCGCTTATCGTATATATTTTCTTGTATCTACCCTCAACACCATTATCCCTGGAGACTTCACCACAGATAAGCCCGAATTCTTCCATCTTCTTTAAGTGCTGGCTTATAGCAGATATTGAGATAGCGAGCGCATCGCACTTCTCAAGGCTGTAGGCGGTCTGCCCTTTATCCCCACTTTTCAGGAGTATGGATAGGATAATTCTTCGATTTGGGTTGCTGAGGATACTATCAACCTCTTTTTTCATACGTTCGCCTATATGGTTAGATTTACTCACTATAGATATAATCTCTCGTCAATCTTATATAAAAGTTGTGGTATCTTACGGTGAGACACGCTTCATATCTCTTGGGAAGAGTACAACCTCCCGGATGTTTTCAAGCGCGAGCATCGTCATTAAAACCCTCTCAAGCCCCAGACCCCATCCGGCGTGAGGCGGCATCCCGAAGCGGAACGCACGCAGATAGAACTCAAAACTATCAGGGTTCAAGCCCATCGCATCGATCCTTGATGTTAGAAGATCCACTTCGTGGATACGCTGTGAGCCTGATGCAAGCTCCATCCTGGGGTGCATCAGATCAAAACTCAGCGAGATCTCTGGATTGCGTGATGGCCTGGTATAATAGGGCTTCGAGCCTGTTGGCCAGTCAATTATGAAGTAATGCTCACCTATCAGCCTTCCAAGCTCATGTTCACAGGCTGCTGAGAGATCATCGCCCCACACAATCTCTGAAATTTCAGGATCATCCATACCATTCAGATGATCGATCGCCTCGGTGTATGTGATACGCTTAAATGGTGTTTTTGGAACCTCGATATCGATACCAAGATCTGAAAGTGACTTTTCACACCCCTCCTTCACAGATGTATAGAGGGTTGCGATTAGATCTTCGAGTAGCACCATCACATCCTCGTAATCCACAAAAGAAGCCTCAATATCGATCGATGTTGCCTCATTGAGGTGGCGGGTTGTATCATGCTCCTCTGCACGAAATATCGGAGCGATCTCCCAGACGCGATCAAGTCCTGCTCCCATCATGATCTGTTTGAATAGCTGAGGACTCTGGCTCAAGAACGCCTCCCTATTGAAGTATGTAATTGGAAATAGGGCGGTCCCACCTTCGGTTGCAGTTGCGACGATCTTCGGCGTGTTTATCTCAATAAAACCATGCTCATTTAAAAAGTTGCGAGTTGTAGTAAGTACCTTATCCCTTATCCTGAATATCGCGAGAACTTCAGGTCTTCGAATGTCCATGAAACGTGAATCGAGTCTCGTATCAAGCTCAGCCCCAACCTTTCCGGTTGTATCAAGCGGCAGCGGCGAGTTGGCAGGATTCAAAACCGTAATCCCCTCTGGTATGATCTCATATCCATTTGGCGCCCGCTTATCCTCCTGAATTGTTCCTTTAACCGTGATCACGCTCTCTCTTGAAATGCGCTTGGCAACTTCGAGAAGATCGGGATCAATCTTCTTCTTAGGGAATGTAATCTGGGCAAAACCCTCTCTATCTCTGAGGATTAAGAACATAATCCCACCAAGATCTCTTATCTCGTGGACCCATCCTTTAAGGGTCGCCTTTTCACCCGTCATCGATGGATTGATCTCGCCTGTGAATCGTCTCTCCTGCATTAAAAGTGGCTACTTCAGGAATACTTTTAAATCTTTTTACCGTCTTGTGTGAAGTTTAAAAAGCAGCCATAAAGTTTCTTAAAGTATTTTAAACCGTTTTAAAGCTTTTATTTTTTGTTTTCTTAAAGTATCTTTATTTTATTCAAAATACACGCTTTCTTTGGGTACAAATCCCAAAACGAAACGGAGGAATGTGTGTATGAAAAGATTGAAAGTGAGTATAGTAGTGGCGTGCCTTGTAGCAGCATCTATGTTTGTAGGAAGTGCTGCTGCATGGCAGGGAAATGGGAACGGTATGAATGCGAACTTTGTCGACGAAGACGGTGATGGCATATGTGATGCAGCAGGTGAGGAACTTGTGGCAGGAGATGGCTGGATATATGCAGAGGGCAGGGGTCGTGCACTTCTCGAGGGCACTGGCATCGCTACTTTCAGTGGCATCGGACGCCTTGTCGTGATAGGTAGTGATATCGAAGTAATAACAGACGGAGATGGCAGGGTGATAGAGCTTGGTCCTCTTGTTACGATCTATCGCGGCAAGGGTGTCGCGGTCTTCGAGGGTGAGGATATGGTAATCTTTGCCAGAGGTAACGGCAGGCTTGCAGCGAAAGGCGAAGGCATGGCGATAATAAGAGGTGCTGGTGACTGGGCCAAGGATAACTGGGAACGATGGACCGACCCTTCGATTGAGCCATACGAGGAAGCAGGTGTGGAACTGGAGCTTGTTGCAGTCGAATAATCGAGTGCAAGCGGGCGGGAAGTATTTATCTTCTCCCGCCCATTATATTATTTAAGTTAGGGCAGGTTGGCAAGATGAAACCAGGATCAGGGATTTTAAAGGTAGGATCTATCTTTCTCGCATCCATTCTCATCTTAACAGCACTTACGCCACTTACCGCATCAGCATCTGAGAACCATCATCGGGCCAAGTATCTCGACGCAAAGCGTAAATACCAGCAATTTGAGCGATCAGATCCAGATTATGGCCAGATAGAAGAGACTAAGGCGTATATCGAGAGGGCTTTAAATTACCTGATCGCATACCTTGAAGCGGTAAAGGCGAGGATCGAGGTACTTGAGGAGCAGGGTGCAAATCCTCGTCTCGGTTCTTCAGATCTTCAGCAAGATATAAATGAACTTGAGGCGTTAAAAGTAGAACTTGAAGGTTGTGAGACGAAAGAAGAGGTTCTGGAGGTTGCAAAGAGAGCGAGATCCCTCTGGATTGATATTAAGGGAGATACAAGATACAGTATAGGATTTATCGCACATCATCAGCTTGGTAGCAGGATAGATCAGATGGAAACGTTCTCAACTGCAATGGATGCGCGAATCAATGCAATTGAGGAGAGGGGCGAGGATGTTTCTGACCTTAGAGAGCGTCTTTCTCGATTTAACTACCACGTCGAATCTGCACGTGATGAGTACAACGAGGGTGTAAGGCGCTATGAGAGGGATGAGTTTCGTGATGCCAACAACCACTTCAGAAATGCACAGAGGCATCTTATCTTGGCAAACAGGATCTTAAAGCCACTGGTGAGGGCGTATATGAGCAACGTTGGGTGATCTTATCGCTCATCACCGAGATCTCCAAAGAGATTGATGAGATTGTATTGTGCCTCCCTGTAATGAGGATCGATCGTTATCGCCTCTTTAAGTTCTTTTTTAGCTTCTTCATACCGTCCAAGCTCGTATAGCAGAACTCCCAGGTTGTTATGCGCCTCTGCAAGGTTGGAATCTATCTCAATGGCTCTCCTGTACGCCTCTTCGGCTTCTCTGTACATCTCCAGACGCTTTGATAGAAGTCCGAGGTTGATGTGAGCCTTCGCGTTATTTTGATCGATTTTCACAACCTCTTTGTATCTGGAGAGTGCCTCATTATATCTACCCATCGCAAACAGGAGAAGCCCGTAGTTGTAATGGAGATCGAGAAATTCAGGATCAATCTCAATCGCCGCCCTGTATTCCTCCTCCGCCTCCCTGTAGCGTCTGGTCTGATACAACATAAATCCAAGGTTGTTTCGGGGGATTACAAGGTTACTATCAAGACGTATCGCTTCTCTATACGCTTCTTCTGCCTCGCTGTATTTCCCGCTCTCAAAAAGAATGTTTCCCAGATTGTTATACGCGTCGGCATAGGCTGGATCGAGACTTATAGCTTCTCTGCACTCCTTTTCCGCTTCGTCATAGTTTCCAAGCTGGTATAAAAAGAATCCAAGGTTGTTATGTGCATCCGCGTAACTTTCATCGAACCTTACAGCTTCTCGCAGTTCATATTCAGCCTCTCTGTAGCGGCCCAATTCAAATAATAGAAACCCAAGATTGTTGTGTGCCTCAGCAAAACTTTCATCAAGACGTATCGCTTCTCTATACGCTTCTTCTGCCTTATTCAGATCCCCACTTCTGTATGCACGAACCCCCTCATCAAAGTAGCTTTTTGCCTCTTCCAACTGGGTCATTCCCTCAACCTGTCCCCCACAGATCGGATCTGATTCGCTGATTCATTCAGTCTTCCGCGCATCTTCATCAGTTCTCTACCAGCATCCCTCTCCTCTGATCCCTCTATCCGTGCAAGTTTTGTGGCAATACTGTTTATCGATCGTGAAGTATCTTCGATGGTGGATGAGACCTCTTTAAGCTCAGAAGCGAGTGCCGCCATGTCAACTCCACCTTCCTTACCCTTCAATGCATAGACAAAGCCACCACCGACTATGATACCAAGTACGATCGCGAGAATAACATAAAGGAGGACCGGGGGCGGAGCTATATCCTCAGATAGTGCTTTGTAATCCTCTGAGAGAATTAATGCCCATCCTGGATGCCCTTCTTCATAGAGACGTCTTATGTTCGATTCAAGCTCACTCTCGCCGATTGTTTCACTCGCACTTGCAAGATTTGCTTCCATCTCCTCTCCTGCATCATTTAGAGCCTCACTTGTTGCGTAAAATTCCATGGACGGTACAAGCTTCTGCACGACTCGTTTTAGCGTACTGCCATCTGTTGTGGTTCCGATCGTCAACGTCACATACACTCTCTTTTTCCCAATTCCTGTGAGATCCACGGACTCAAAATTAGGCTCTCTGACCTGTATCACGGCTTCGGGAACAGTTCCAGCGAGAATTATCGTTGGGGGAGTGAGTGCATGCTCCGCTTCTCCCTTCCAGGTAATGACTGTGGCAGATGTATAGATATCCTGGCCATACTGCCATTCAGGATCTTCAAGGTTCGTCCGAAGCTCCAGGACGTACTCATCAGATATCGGATTATCCGTCTTCTCGATTGCGATGTGAAACTCAAGGTCATGCCCTTCAAGCTGTTCGCTATCTATGAAATCGGAGTACGGAATCTTACTACCTGTGTGCATATCGATGACGTATGACTTTGCCTCATCAATCCTCAGGATATCCTGGGCCGCAACACTACCACTCAGGAAGTAAAAGAGTACAAACGCTATCAGAAGCGTCTTCTTCATTTTTTTCTTCATTCTGCACGCTCCATTATATCTCTTAGATCCTTCAACAGGAGCAGGATCTTTGCAAGAGGTGATCCAAGCTCCTTCATGAGCCTTATCGCATCCTTTGTGCCCATGTTGATCTTCTCGATCTCACTGTTTGCCTGAGCAATGTGGCGTATCACGCTTGAAGTTGTCTCTTCTGAGGGGATTCTTCCAAGAAAGTCCTGTACGTTGTGTATCGCAGTCTGGACTTCGTCATTGAAGCTTTTGGAAAGGTTATCGATGACATCGATCAGGATCTCAACGTCTCTGTAGGTTTCATTCAGCATTCTGAGTAATCTGTCACCATCTTCAAAGGCTTTTGCACCTTTTAACTTCTCTATCGTATCTTTAAAGTTTTTATCGATTGAGAGGTAGGTTTTGTACCCTTCCTCGAGCCCCTCCTGAAGTTTATCGATCTTAAGGCTGGCATTCTCAAGATCCTGTACCAGCATCGTTATATTTGCAATCGAGAAGCTTTCAGGTATGCGCATATCTTTTATCGCTTCTGCCATCTCGATACTTGAGATGAGGCGATCAAAGGAGTCTAAAGCTGATGCAAGCAGGATTGGTACCGTTGTCCAGATCGCTCTCTCTTCGATGATCTCGTAATCTTTCCAGAAAGCTGTCACATTCTCGCGGTTTAAGTCGTCTTCGCCTGGTTTGTAGTCAATCCCTGTGATCACCGAGAACGGCTTTGGTGTCCCATAGAAGAGCGAATGGTGCCGCTGCAATTTGGAGAGATCGCTCGTGTCATACGCCTTCCCAAGCCACTCAAGCTCCCTTAGTCTTGGTGGAAGATCGGGGGCAGGTTGCCATGGCTGAAGACCGATCATGAGCGTGTAAATCGCGAAACTGTGAAGGCGTGCGGGTGTGTTGAGCTTCAGGATGTCGGCATCCTTTGCAAAGCGTTCTGTAACCATACTCCTGAAAGCAGTGTCACCGAGCCTCGCATCATCGAAGTTATCCATCCTGCTGCTCAGGACCGCCACAAAGTGCCCGAACTTCTCCTCCTCATTTATCACATTGCCCTGTGCATCCAGTGCGAGGAAGCCGTACCTGTTCAGCGTCTCGAAGTACTTTGCAGTTGATGCGTTCTCGACCGATGGACGGTAGTTCACCATCGGGTTGAAAATGATATCACCCTGGTTGATCGGTGCGTGTGTCCACCTGAAGTATTCCTCCTCTCGCCCAAGTTTTCGCATAATCTCCAGGAATGAGAGGTTCTTCAGGTCTTCACGATCTTTCTTTAGCTGCTTCACCTCATCCTCTGTGAGCTCGATCTGGTGATAACTTCTTGTGTTGAACGGCGAGGTAATCTCCCTCAGCGTCCTGTTCTTGATCGCCTTCAACTTCTCGATATCCTGCTCCACCATTCTGCGAGTCTCTTCGAGGTCGTTTGTGCGGATCTCAAGGTTGAAATCATCCTCCTTAAGCTCAGATAGCTTTCTCCTGGCACGATCAAGCCTGCTCTTTGCATCTGATAGTGCTTTTCGATTAATATATGAAAATATTCCCTTTTTTGATTCGTAGGCGTCCATCTCTCGCTGGATCTCACTTATCTTCGCCTCAAGTCCCTGGAGTTCGATGCGCTTGGATTCGGTCTTATCACGGATCTCACCGAGCCTCGCATCGATCTCGACAAGCTTCTCACGCATTCTTGGAATCTCATCCTCGATCTCATAGTAAAGCTGGAGTTTATCGGCCGGAAAGACGCACTCATAGTATCCAAGCGTTGAGAATCGGCTCTCATACTCTCTTGCACGGTTCTGGAGATCGTTTAGATCGAGCCATTTGCCCTTTGCCTCGATGCCACCACCTGGGACAAATCCGAGATCGAGCAGAAACCGTGAAATCGCCCTCTCAAGCTCGTCATCTCTATTCTGACCCTGTAGATCCCTCCCAAGCAGGAATACGATCTTGAATGGGTTTGAGTAGTTTTTATCCTCGATTATCATGTCCTGCTGGTGTGACATCAGAAAATGAAGCTCCTTTAAGGTTGCATATCCATTTCCCATCGGTAAACCTGATTCGTTGCTTGATGGCAGGATCGTTATCCCGAAGATCAGAGGACCGGATCCAAACTGCTTTGTTATCCAGTCTCGTATATCGATCGCGATGTCAAGAAGCATGCTCGAACCTGTGCCACCACCGAGCGCAGATACCATCAGGATCAGAAAGTCCTTGCCACCCGTACGGTTACGAAGGTCTGAAGTGGCAGAGCCTATCGCATTCATGATGCGCTCCCTGTGGACGTTGTACATTGCTCTCCCGTATATCCTGTGCTGACCACATCCCGCCCCTGCTGCCATCAGGTATGGATCTGGGAGCCATCGATTCACGTTCTTCATAACGACCGTATCGGGCCTTGAGAGCACGATCTTTCTACGCTCCTCTATCTCTGTGCATGCATTTGCAGATGCCTGATCTGTATCAATGATCAGAAACTCCTCATTTCTTGGTATTCTATCACTTTTCAGGATGCTCAGTATGTTATTTACGATCTTACTACCCTGCCCCCCTATTCCGATGATGAGTCTGTTTGTCGTGTCTTCTTTCTCAGCCACATCCATACTCACTTGCCCCCACGTAATTCATAGGATCTTGTTCGCTCTCGCATCTCTTCCAGTTCATCGGCAAAGTAGGCAAGCTCTCGCTCACCCTCTCTTATCTCACTCTCGACGCCGCCAACAACGCTATCCATCGTTCGTGCCTGGGCAAGAACCCCTTTTGAACTCTTCTCGCCCCTGAACCAGACCAGAATACCGATTAAACCAAGCAGAACCCCGATTATGATCGTGCCATAGACAAGCGCAAAGATCGCAGCTTCAGAGAGAGATGTGAAGTAGCGATCGCTGTATTCATTCAATACAAATGCAATCGAGAGAAAGATCACCCCGATAATCGGAAACAGAAGCAGCATCTTCTCAACTTCCAGTCTCAAAAGCATGATGACAATCTCAAGAACGAATACAACAATTAGTATCAGTGTGATAATGCTGAGTGCATCCATGAATATCTCCTCAAGTTAGATACACGTTAATCGTTTAAATTTATTTGCTGATAACATCCAGCCTGTCCCGGTCATATTCCAACCTGGAGTTTGCATCTTCGATGAGTGCTTCATACCTCAGCATAAACTCACCGAGCTGCTCGATCGTTTGTAGATCAAGAACATCCTGCATCCGATCGGCTCCCCAGTAATCGACAGGATACTCTTCAGATGATGGTTCCTTATCTCTTATCTTTGCTTCAAGATCGAATATATTCTCATAAATCGCTTCAAGGGTCTCGATGGCTGTAACTCGCAACTCTGCTTCGCACTCTTTCAATATATTCTGCTGTGATGGGGAGTCTGTATGCTCGATCTTCGCCTCTATCGCACGAACTTTCTCACCATCTGCGACCTTTTTAACGACGCCGACCATCTCCAGCAGCATCTCCTTGTACTGATTGAACCCATCAGCGGTCTCATCGATGATGCGTTCCATCACATTCCTGAGGATGCCCGCGGCAGCATCATAGTTTCCCCGCTCCATATTCTGCTCTGCAATCTTGATATCAGTCCTGATCCTTGAACGATCCCTTATCGTCTTTGAGCCTGATTCCACTGCTTTCACCTCACAAAGCGAAGATTCGATCGCGTCATCAAAGATCGAGGTCAGATCACCCAAAAAGTGGGCGAGGTTCAGGATATCGATCTCAATATCTTCCAGGATCATCGCTTCAATACGCCTCATCTGATCGCCTATCCCTCTGTAACCCGCTGCTTCAAGCTCTCTCAAACGATCGAGATACCTTTCTCCCTGCTCAATGACCTTTCCATAGATCGTTGGTTCGTATCGATCTTTGATACTCTCAATCTTCAGTTTGATCTCCTCGATATCAGAAGATCTCGCCTTTTTAAGCTTCGCTTTATCAAAATGGACTTCACCGTTTACAAGACACCCGATCGAGGATAGATCTGCCTTTACGGCGCTAAGTTCATCCCTGAATCCCCCTGTGACGATGTGATACTGGTTTTCAAAGTTGGAAAGCTCCCGCAAAAGTTCGATCAGGTTGTGAGCGATGCGCTTAAGATCCCGCTCAAGCACCCGGGTTTTAATACTTTTTCCGCGCACTTCGGTCAGGTAGATTATGAAAAACGATACGATTACCATCACAGGGATTAGAAGCAGGATCAACGTTATCGCAAGATCCGATCCCGTACCAAATAGCAGGAGAATTCCAATGAGGATTAAAATACCGAATAATATCGATCCGATTATCCCATACCGCCTCATACTCGCCCACCAATCTGCTTATGTGCTTTGAATTCCTCAAATGGGTACGTAAAGATCACTGTTATCGATACGATATTGCGTCTCGTCTTCCTGATATCGATCGTTGACCTCGTGGTATATCTCTGCATGAGATCCTCCACCAGCGCCTGATCGATCGTATCAACCCTTTCTTCCGGGACATTTATTAATGCAGCACCCTTCACCGATCCAATCGGGTCATCAAAGACGGTTAACTTCTCAAGTGCAACTCTGAGCATCGTCCTTATGTCGATCTCATGGTGTGGGATTATCGGGATAATATAACCAAGTAACCCCTTTGTAAGCTCTGATGAACGCGCAACCGCAGCATAGCCTGCTTCCCCCTCAAATGAAAGGCATTTGAGCACCTCATCGATCGATTGTGCCTCGAATATATCCTTCAGGATCGATGCCACATACTCGTTATACTGATCATAGTAGTTCTCAAAATAGGGGAGATGAGATAGTTTCTCGTTGTCAACGATTATCACACCATTTGCCCTCGTTTTAAGTTCATTGAGAGCTTTGAATGCCCGATTGATCGAATCACGATCTGTTCTTCGTGTTGCTGGAATTATACCAACGACATATCGATGAAAACCTGCATCTTTCGCTATTTTCGCAAGATCCAGTGTCACAGTTCCTCCAATTTCCCCTCCAAGTCCTGCAAGAAGGAAGACGTTTTTCACGCCATTCTTGAGATGTTTTTTGAAAAGTTCTTCACTTTCAGGCGATTTGTGGCTGATTGTAACGCTATCTGCGATTTTTTTCATCCCTGGATGGTAACGCCATAGTGCATCAAGCAGGCGGCCTCCAGCAGTCCCGATGCCAGCGATGAGAATGGGTCTTGCCACACATATCCATTTAAAGATGTGGGACATAAAGTTTTTGATGCGTTATCACCTGATTCCCGTATTTCTCATCCTGATACTCGTTCTTTCCACTATCACGCCTGTTGATGGATCTGATGCAACAAAACGCGAGATCCTGACAGACCTGCTGGCGATTGATAAGCCATCACTCTTTGAGGATTACAGTGAGTTATTCCTTGCAAAGACCAGAGTTCAGGCGACTATACAGGGAATGGATGGATCAGAGGTTACGTTAGTAACATCAGAATGGGTTGATCTCTTTCTTGAGATTCTCGATAAATTTGAAGCGATGACGGACGTGGACGACGACCCTGCTTCTCACATAGAAGCTCTCAGGATGGCAGATGATGTAAACAGCTCGATAAGCCTTCTTGCAGGATATGATGAGGCTTCTTCAAATGGAATCCCGCTTCTTCTGGAACTTGCACTTGAGCGATTTTACATAAAAGAAGGTGAGTTCTTCGAGTCTGCCTCAAGGATCGAGAAGGAGACGGCTGTCAGGATCGAGTATATGTCCATAAGCTCTGATGCATACAGAAAAGGCGATCTTCTCACGGATTCAAGCCGTATGAGGTTTGAATCAGCGAGAACCAGACGGATCTATGAGAAAGATATGGAGGATGCAGCTTCGTTCATAGATGCCGCAGGCGTACACCTTGATAACGCAGAGCATCATCCTCCAGGGTTTTTTGGTCTCACTTCTGGATTCATGGAGGTATTGAAAGCAAGAGATAATTTTTACAGCGGAAAAAAGATCTATGAGTTACATTCAGACAGAAAACTCGAAACGATAGAGGAGCTTGAGACGGATATAAATGAGACGTACAATGAGATGATTATCGCGATACTGAAGGTGCTTCTTGCATACCTCGCTCTTCTTGCAGTTCTGACGTTTATAACATATCGACGCGTTACCAGGTGGAGAAAGGATCTTTATGACACGAGGTTGGGTGAAGAACTCATATCTTAGATGCTTTATAACAGTTATCGGACTTCTGATGCTCTCGATGCTTTTATGCAGCGGGGCGAAAGCGGCAGATATATCGGTGAATCCATCGACGATCGATTTGAGCTTCTCATTCAATCAACCGAAAAGTACCGCCTATTATGATGATTACTCGACTTTCACGATCACAAACATAAATCCAGATCCTAACGTAACAGTGAGCGGGAGTATCGGATCTGTGAGCACAGACACTGTGACGATAACCCCAGATGCCTCCTCTTTCAGCCTTGCTTACGGTGAATCAACGACGATAACACTCCACACAGTGGTATCTCCCGAAACGGCAGAAGGTCTGGAGACTTTCACACTCGATGTTGGTGATGAGAGTTTGACGGTCAGTATTGATGTGATCTACTTTGCAGAGATTGCAGTCAGTGATACTCAGATCGACTTTGGCACGATTCATCGGTATGATAATCCATCAAGGCTGGTCACGATAAGCGAGGTGCTTGGCTATAAAGATGTGACTGTAACGATCTCACAAACTGGCGGGAACGAATGGGTCACGGTTAGCCCCGATGCTTTCGTGATTCCTGCAGGCTCATCCAGGGATGTAACATTTGAGTTAAGCCCGGGCACACCAGATCACAACGATTACTCATGGACATTCTCGATCTCAACCGATGTAGCAGGCTCTGCAAGCATAAAAATCGATGCCTATATTCTGATGCCCCCAAAACTTGGACAATTGTATGATAAGTCACTGACGATAAGCTTTGATAAAAAACGGGGAACGGTTGCAACCTATGAACGCACGATCGATCTTATGGTCAGAAATGAGGGGGATGAGACGATGAATTTTGAAGCAAGGGTCATCGAGCTTCCTGCAGGGATCAATATCAAGATCGATAATCCTTCAGGTTCGGTTGCTGGAAAGAGCACGAAGAAGGTAAAGATACGAGTTATCGCGTTTTATGACGCATCTGAGGGTGAGCATACAGCAGTGATACGTGTGGATGCCGGTAGTGCGGGTAAGAAGGAAACAGATATTGACATTGAGATACGCTGGCCAGTTGGATTTGTTTTATCTCATTCAAGTATCGATTTTGGCTCGCTTGAGTTTAAAGAGGGGATGTATGAGAACCGATCATATATGATCAGCCTGACTGAGATCTATAACTATAAATCTGTAAGACGTATCGCATTTTCAAAGAGTGGTGCACATGCTGACTGGCTTACTGCACTCAAAGAGGATGGTTTTGAGGATATACCTCCTGGTGAGTCGAGAAATATTACGATAACCATTCAGCCCGGGCTGGAGGCTGTTCCAGGACCCTATACATGGGATGGGAAGATTACATCCCTTAATGCAGGTGAAAAACCGCTTAAAATCGCAGCAAAGATCATACCGATAAATATCTCAATGACAAAAAGCGAGTTCGAGGATCTGAGGGGTAGTGAGCTTGTCGCTAAATTTTCGCAGGCAGATACCGCACTCCAGAACGCTATTTACATCCTTAATCGGGTTGAGAAAGAAGATCCAGGTCCCAGTTCTGATGACTGGAAAAAGCTGATCGTTCTGATACGAAGTACAGGCACCCTGATCACGACGCTCGATAAGGCGCTTGGATCGCTTGAGGGTGGCTTCTTTGATGAGGCGGTCACAGAATCTGTTGGTGCATGGGTCACGAGTGATACGATCGTCTCACATTCAGAGATCTGGGATGAAGAGATCCGCTCCTATGCCCTGAATATCCGGGATGCCGCCACAGATCTTCTCGATGAAGTTCTCCACTACGAGGTGGGCGTTATTACATCTACCGCCGATGATATGAGTGCATCTATTAGAGAAGCGGCAGAATTGGGTGATATAACGCATCTGGAGGAGGGTGAAGATGCGAACCACGCTGCAAGAGCCTATCGTAACGCAGAACTGATCTACACACTCCTCGGAAATGAAGCCGATCGAAGGGATGCGAGGCGTAACTACGAACTGATGGTTTCACTCCACGATGATCTTGTGAGTGATGCAGGGAACTTACGTTTTACCGCAGAGAAGCTCATCGAGGATGCAAAAGAGGAAGATTTTACAGCAATCGGGAACAGGCGCATCCTTTTGAATCCCTACAACTATGACACCGCCCATGAAAAGTACAGTACCGCCATCTCGCACCTTGAAGATGCCTCAAAACGATACAGGATTGCAGGAGAGATGTTGCTGCTTGAAGACACAGATAAAGAAAGAAACGATCTTGAAAGAGAGTGGTTATACCTATTCATCCTCTTTTTCGTCATATCCATCGCTTACGCCTTTTTAATTCTTTATGCAGCATTGAGGATCATAAAAGGGACGGTTCACTACCTCTATGATATCAGGAGCGAGCAAGATCTCGGAGGTTTTCTCTTGAGATGATGCATAAAGACTTTAACCTATCCTGTTAATTTCATCTAAAGACAAAAAAGGGTGCTAAGATTGAATGAAACATCAAAGCGAAAGCTCGATCATCTGAGGTTATGTGCAGAGGAGGATGTAGAACACCGCACACACTCTTTCGAGGATGTTCTTCTGATACACAACGCTCTCCCTGAGATCGATATGGCCGAGATCGACCTTACAACGAGATTTCTTGGAAGGGAACTCCGATGCCCGCTCCTGATCACATCGATGACAGGTGGTCATCCTGATACAATGGAGGTCAATCGCAACCTATCAATGGCAGCAGAAAAGCTCGGCATCGGCATCGGCGTTGGAAGCCAGCGTGCAGCACTCGAAGATCCAGCTCAGGAGGATTCGTTCAGGGTTGTGAGGGATTATGCCCCGAATGCGTTTGTATATGCAAATATCGGAGCTCCTCAGCTTGCAAAGTACGGTATCGATGGTGTGAAACGGGTTGTGGATATGATCGATGCCGATGCGGTAGCGATACACCTGAACTTCCTGCAGGAGGCGATACAGCCAGAAGGGGATGTCAACGCAGTTGGGTGTATCACAGCGATCAACAGGATATGCACGAAACTTGATATACCTGTGATCGTCAAGGAGACAGGTGCTGGCATCTCGCATAAAGTTGGATATATGCTCTATCAGGCAGGTGTGGCTGCGATCGATGTTGGAGGCGTTGGGGGGACAAGCTGGGCAGGTATTGAGGTTTATCGCGCGAGAGCAGAGGATAACAGGATAAAAGAGCGGCTTGGAGAGGCTTTCTGGGATTGGGGAATACCGACAACCGTCTCGATCGTTGAGTGCAGGGACTTTGGCATTCCTGTGGTTGCAACAGGGGGTATACGAAGCGGAATTGATATAGCAAAGTCGATCGCACTCGGTGCAACGGTCTGTGGAATGGGTTTGCCCCTGATTGAACCAGCACTTCGAGGTATGGATGCGGTTGTGGATCATATAAGCAAGGTGCTCGAGGAGCTCAGGGTCGCGATGTTTCTCACAGGCTCAAAGACGGTTTCAGATCTTGGGTTTGCAGATGTTGTTCTGAAGGGTCTTACTCGCGAGATCCTGAGTGAGCGAGGGTTTGATACAAAGTTTATAAGGTGAAAATGGAACCATCATCTTCTTCTGAGCTTGAGGCGGTGATTGAGCGGCTACAGACAGGGTGCAGGAGCCTGGATCGCCTTCTCGGTGGTGGATTTGAGGCAGGAGCGGTATCGCAGATCTATGGTGAACCAGGCTCCGGTAAGACAAATATCTGTATCCAGCTTGTTGTCGAGTGTGTTAAAAGAGGTAGAAAGGCGGTTTACATCGATACAGAAGGTTTATCGCCTGAACGGTTCAAGCAGATTGCAGGAGAAGATTACAGGAAGATCGCGCGTGAGGTCATGATCTTTGAACCGGTCAATTTCCTCGAACAGCAGAGCGCGATCGAAGATCTTAAGAAACTTGGAGGAAATATCGGTCTCGTGGTGCTCGATTCTGCAACGATGTTCTACCGCCTTGAGCTTGATGACGAGCGAGGACAGATGCTGAGGCGTCAGCTTGGATCACAGATGATCACACTCCTCGAGCTTGCAAGAAAGGACGATCTTGCGGTTGTTGTAACAAATCAGGTCTATACAGATATCGATAACGATAGACTGTGTCCCATCGGTGGTTTGATATTTGAATACGCATCAAAAACAGTTCTGGAGCTTGAAAAGATCGGTGGGGGGAAGCGAAGAGCGATAATAAGAAAGCACAGATCACTTCCTGAGGGAGAGTCGTGTGAGTTTATGCTGAAAGCAGATGGTGTGCGGGATCTGGAGGGGATTCAGTTTGAGTGAGGTCTGGATTGATAAATACAGACCCAAATCCTTCGATGAGGTTCTGGGGCAATCGGCGGTTGTGAACAGGATCAGGTCGTATGTTGAGGCAGGAACTATCCCGAACCTGCTATTTCATGGACGAGAGGGTGTGGGAAAGAGCACACTCGTGTATCTGATTGCAAAAGGTATCTATGGAGGTGGGTTTGAGGATAACCTGACCGAGATAGATGCATCTGACTTTTTCAATCGAGGAAAAGCATACCTTGAGGCTGATCCGAGATTTGAGCACTTCTATGAGAAGAATAAACCGGTTATTGAGACATTCAAGGAGGTGATAAACGAGTATGCCTCGCTGATGCCAATTGATGCCGATTTCAAGATTATATTTTTCAGAAATGCCGATGCACTCACCCTCGATGCACAGCAGGCGTTAAGAAGAATGATAGAGCGATACAATCGCACATGCAGGTTTATATTCACAACCAAAAGACCTTCAAAGATTATTCCACCATTGAGATCACGAGCGCTGAATCTGTATCTTGGCAAAATCGAGGATGAGCTTATCGAGGAGCACCTGAAAAAGATTATGGAAAAAGAGGGGTTGACCTTTGATGAAAAGACGCTTCAGACGATTATATCCCGTGCATCAGGGAGCCTGGGGCAAGCGATCTATGCGCTACAATATTATTCACTCGCAGGCAAGCTTCCAGAGATCAGGGATGATAAAATCGATGAGCTGCTATCACTCAGTCTCAGTGGTGATTTTGTAGAGGTTGCAAAGATGATCGAGGCGCTGACCGCAGATAGTGGATTTACAGGATACGAGGTGATTGATATGATACATGACAGAATCACATCAGGTGACTGTCCCCTCAGTAAACAACTTGAGGAGGTTATCCTGATCATGGCTGATTTTGATATGAGAATCATTGAGGGTGCGAATGAGCGGATACAGCTTGAGGCACTCCTATCAAAGATCTCGGAGGTTTAAGATGCAGTTAATGTTTGTACACTCGGATTATCTTGAGTATGAGGTTAAGCGACAGACAAAAGTTGCAGAAGAGATCGAAGATGCACAAAAGTCTGGCAGGATGGATGATGTGCTTGCGGTCTTTATCGCGGTTGAGAAGGAAGATGAAGGAGATATCGATGCTGTTGTTGATGATGCGGTTTCTGAGATCAGAGAAGTTTCAGAGAAGGTCAATACAGATAGAATCGTTCTTTATCCGTATGCACATCTAAGTTCCAGCCTTTCAAGCCCTGATACCGCTGTTTATGCTCTTAAAAGGATGGAAGAGATACTTAAAGATGATTTCGATCTTATGCGAGCTCCCTTTGGATGGTACAAGGCATTCTCGATCAGATGCAAGGGACACCCGCTCTCAGAGCTATCAAGGACGATAAGACCTGTGGAGAAGCTTACAGGTGCACTTGAAGCAGAGGAGAAAGCTGTATCGAGGATCATGGTATTAACCCCAGATGGTGATATCGTTGAGCCAGAAAAATTTGATTTCGGGGGTTATGATGGATTAAAAGCCTTTTTTGACTATGAGATCTCAAAAAACAGGGTTGTAGATATACCTCCGCCGCATGTTGAGCTTATGAGGCGACTTGAGCTTGCAGACTATGAGGAAGGGTCTGATCCAGGTAATCTGAGATACTACCCAAACGGACGACTCATAAAAGGGCTTCTTGAGGAACTTGTACTCTCCAGATCGGTTAAGAGTGGTGCGATGGAGGTCGAGACGCCTATCATGTATGATTCGAATCATCCAACCCTTAAAAAGTATCTTGAGCGATTCCCAGCACGACAGTATAGAGTTATAGGGGATAAAAAAGATAAAGAGCTATTTTTACGCTTTGCAGCATGTTTTGGGCAGTTTTTGATGAACCACGATATGAGCATTTCTTACAGGAATCTTCCACTGAAGATGATCGAGCTTACACGATACAGCTTCAGAAGGGAACAGCGTGGTGAACTTGTGGGACTGAGAAGGCTCAGAAGCTTCACGATGCCGGATATGCACACGCTCTGTAAGGATATGGATGAGGCTATCCGTGAGTTCGAGGATCAGTACAGGATGTGCATAGACGTTTTAGCTGAGATCGGGCTCGAATCATCGGACTATGAGGTTGGAATAAGATTCACACAGGGCTTCTATGATGAGAACAGGGATTTCATAAATGGACTTGCAGCTGTGCTCGATAAACCTGTGCTTGTCGAGATCTGGGATGAAAGGTTCTTCTACTTTGTACTGAAGTTTGAGTTTAACTTCATCGATTGCCTGGGTAAGGCAAGCGCACTCTCCACCGTTCAGATCGACGTTGAGAATGCCGGTCGATATGGTATAACCTACATCGATTCTGAGAATGCAAAGGTTGAACCAACAATCCTTCACTGCTCGCCATCTGGTGCGATCGAACGGTGCATCTATGCGCTGCTTGAGAGGGCGAGTATGGATACAGAAAGTGGTGTCAAGCTCCCAATGCTTCCATTCTGGCTCTCGCCGACACAGGTGAGGATCATACCCGTATCAGATCAACAGCTTGATTACGCGGTTGAAATTGCATCCAGACTTCCTTTCAGGGTTGATATCGATGATCGTGATGAGACCGTTGGAAAGAAGGTTAGATCTGCAGGGCGTGAGTGGGTGCCTTATGTTGTGGTTATCGGAGAACGTGAGCGCGAGGAAGGTGTTCTAACGGTAACGGTGAGAAAAGAATCGAGCTTGAAGAAGCCAAAGCGGGTAAAGATGACGGTGGATGAGCTTAAGAAGATGCTTGAGGTTGAACAGGGTGAGATGCCGTATAAGCCATTATCGCTTCCTGTGCTTTTATCGAGGCGTCCGAGGTTTGTTGGAAAGATGTGAAGTTTGAGGAATCGAGCATGAGATCACCAATAACACCCCGTGATATGAAGAGGATCGATAGAAACGCTGCATATTACGGTCTTTTACCAATTCAGCTGATGGAAAATGCAGGATCAGCGATTGCTCATACGATAAAGTCGAGGTTTGATGGTGGAAAGATCGTAATCGTTGCAGGAAGGGGAAATAACGGTGGAGATTCGTTTGTTGCAGCGCGTCATCTCACGGGCTTTGAGGTGGAGGTGATTCTCTCAGGAAGCTCGGGTGAGATAAGAACAGCCGAGGCGAGGGCAAACTGGGAAATACTCGAGAGAAGCGGCTTCAAGCTCAGAGAGATCAGAGATTCTTCAGAGCTCAAGGGTGTGAGTGAAGCTTTGATGGGTGCAGATATAGTTCTTGATGCGATCCTTGGTACAGGAGTATCAGGCGAGATAAAAGAACCAGCAAAAGGGCTTATAGATCTTATAAACAGCTCAAAAGCTTTCAAAATTGCGGTGGATATTCCTTCTGGCCTGGATCCGGAAACAGGTAACTCGAAGATGGCCGTTAAGGCGGATCTCACCGTGACATTACACCGTCCAAAGCTGGGATTACTCCAGGATCTGGCAAAGAAGTTCACAGGCGAGATCGTCGTTGAAGATATCGGGATTCCGCCGCTCTTTGAGGTACTTACAGGACCTGGCGATCTTGAAGTGGTTATCAGGCGAGATAAAACAAGCCACAAAGGGGATAATGGAAGGGTATTGATCATTGGAGGGGGACCTTTTGCCGGTGCACCTGCGTTATCCGCGCTTGCAGCACTGAAAAACGGTGCAGACTGGGTAACGCTTGCTGTTCCAGATAGTGTTGCTAAAGTAGTTGCATCCTTCTCACCAAACCTGATCGTCAAGCCGTTATCATCTGATATTCTTGTTCAGGAAGATCTTGGTCTGATACGTGATCTCATCGAGCACCATGATGTTACGGTTCTGGGTATGGGAACAGGATCTGATCGTGAGACACTTGATCTTATGCGATCGATCATCAACGTCTCAGAAAAGCTTGTTCTCGATGCAGATGGTTTATACGCACTTGATCTACCCTCAAAGAAGCGGGATATCATCATAACACCACACAGGGGTGAGTTATCCAAGATGGGAGTCGAGATTAAGGGTGATCTTCGAGCATTTGTTATGGATTTTTCAAGGCAAAACAATCTCACGATGCTCATGAAAGGTGTTGAGGATGTAATATCCGATGGGGTTAATTTAAGGATGAACAGGAGTGGTAACGCGGGTATGACGGTTGGTGGAACTGGGGATGTGCTCTCAGGGATAGTCGGAAGCTTCTATGCGATCTGTGATGATCCACTTCAATCTGCTTCTGCTGCCGCGTTTGTATCCGGTGCTGCAGGTGATCTCGCATTCAAGGAGTATGGATACGGGCTTACAGCGATGGACGTCGTTGATAGGATCACTGAGGTGAAAGCGTATTGAACCTTTATAATTCAGCTTGTACTATCTACACACAGGATTTGCTGGAGGAGAAATACATTCACATAGCACCTGTTGGAGAAGTGGCTTGATACCTGTAAACAGGTACAGGACGCCAGAGCGATCTTTGATGTAGCAGACAACATGGAACAAGGAGATGTCATTTTGAAAGGTGCAAATATCCTCGATACATATATCAACGCTTTCAGGAGCAACTGCAAAGCTCGTTGCTGGTGGTGACATTTGTGGGGCAGAAGGTTCAATCAGGCTCGCTATCACCCATCGCCTTTACAACAGCACCAAAGACCGTATACTGCCTGAAAAGTCCGTCAAGAGCATTTTTCATCTGACTATATGCATACTGATCCACCGCAAATGTGATCCCATCATAACAGACATCATTGAGTACCAGCCCTTCTGCGGGTGCCGGGGTGATCGAAGCAGGCTCACCACCAAGTATCCTTTCAATCCAGGTACAATCCCGCTCTCCCTCACCTATCAGGACCAGCGCGCCCACGATCCTCCGTATCATCTGCCAGAGAAATGCATCCGCACGTATATCAAAGATTATAAGATCACCGCTCTTCTTAAGATCGATCTTATGAACCTTTCTGATCGTTGAACTCTCTTCTCCTCGCTTTGATAGACCTGAAAAGTCATGTTCACCTGTAAAAAGCTTAGATGCCTCATTCATCAGGTTCAAATCAAGCGACCCCCCATAAAGAAAATAGCGATATTCCCTGTAAAGCGCATCCCTTCTTGGATCAAAGAAAGGGTCAACCTCAGATCTTGCCCAGACCCAGATATCTTCTGGAAGCTTTGTATTAATAATCCTCGGCACTGTTAACCTGTAATTATCTGTATCGAAGGCTATTACCTGAGTTCTGGCATGAACACCACGATCTGTCCTGCCAGATGCAGCAAACCTTGAATCTATCCTATCAGCTATGCATCCGCACGATTTCAGGGCATCAAGAAGTTCGCCCTCAACTGTCGGAAGATCGGGTTGGATCTGGAAGCCGTGATAGCGCGACCCGATATAGCCCACTTTCAGTGCAACCCGTATCATCCCATCCTATCCCGCATTCGAAGAAGTCTGGCAAACTCATCTGGATTTAGGAGTATGACCTTCCTCATATCGTCCACAATCCTGCAGCAGGCTGTATTGACGTAGGCATCCATTCCCAGATTTATCAGCGCATCCTCTCGTATCTCATCGAGCAGAATTAGATGCGCCTCGATATCGTGATCTCTTGCACTTTTCAGGATCTCATCAGCCACATTTTGTTTGTATTGCCCGATCTTTGGTGATAAAATAACCCCAAAGTGGTGAGCATCGAGCGCCTTTTCCAGAAAAACCCATCTTCTCCTTATCAGAGGTTCAGGGTCTATCAACTCGATATTTTTTGTGTATGGATCTGCTGCCACGACTTTTTTTTCAATCAGGGATGCGATCCCCTTCGGATGAAAGAGCCCTGTTCCGATGAAAAGAACCTCATCAGATCGAGGATCGACCGCAGATGCGTTACAGCCAAGAACCTGCCCCTCATATCTCAAACCATCTCCAGAACCACATCTTATGAGAACCTCTTTTCCAGCCGTTTCAAGGATCTTTTTTGCTTCTTCGATCATCTCAACATGCTGGATCGTTGTAACAAGTGCTATTCTATCTCCTTCAAGGTACGCAATCGCAGATTGAACGACAGGACAAATATTGACCTTTGATCGCACCTCAACAAATACTATATTCTCACGGTCTTCACCAGAATGCCCGAAATGGAATAAAAGATCGACCATTTCTGAAAGCGCTGTATCGATGTCGCACGCACCATAACACCCCCTGCCTGAGATGATGACAGGGATATCACACCGGTTTTGTATCTCCTTTGAGATTGAGCGGGCACGCCTTAAGAGTCCTTCTGGAAGCTGAAGGCCTACGGATTTTGCACCTCTTGCATCGATCAGTTCTGTAAGGTGCTGGATATCGATCCTGTAATCAGTTTCCTGTTGCATCTTTAAGATCGTATAGAAACTCATCGATGATGGGTTCTGTTAGATGGGGCATTATAACGAGCCTCATAAAACCCTCTCTTGTAACAGAGACCTTCCACCCTGATTGTTCAAGCGCTTTTATAACTTCCTGGAGGTTCTCGATCTCAAGTGTCAGGACATTCATATCTGGCGCAACCGGTGTTTTGATACCAAACGATGCCGCAACATTCATGATATTTCTTGTCATCGAGATACAGCGATCAACGATCCGTTTGAAACCCCCAAATCCGAGATACTTCATGACCGCGTATGTCGAAGCAGTAGCAGCACCACTTCTTGTTCCTGTGAGCGAGAATTGTCTCTTCGACGTGAGATACGGCGTTGGTGTTGAGAGAGAATCTAAAAGCCTCTCGTCTTTAAAGAGGAGTCCTCCTGCTGGTATTGTACTCATTCCCATCTTATGTGGATCGATCGTAATCGATGAGACGCCTTCCACCGATAGATCAAAAGGAGGGTGTGAATCGAGAAATGGGATAACAAAACCACCAAAGGCAGCATCGACATGGAGAAAAAGATCATGCTCAAGTGCGATTCTGGCGAGATCCTCGATTCTGTCGATCTTGCCATACTCGGTCGTTCCTGCAATCCCGACAAGCCCGATCGTCTTATCATCGATGAGCCCCTCAACTTCGGCGGGATCAACCCTCAAACTGCTATCGAGTCTTGCTTTCCTGACCTCGAGAGATAGTAGATCTCCGATCTTATCAAATGAGAAGTGAGCAGAATGTGGAACGATGATATTCCCTCTCTCATTCTTTGACGCGTTCCTGAAGGCTCTTATCGCCTGTATATTCGACTCTGTGCCGCCAGTTGTGATGTAACCGGTTGCACTACTGTCGCCGAGTAGATCTGCGATCATCGAGATCGCCTCATCTTCCATCGCCTTTGCACCCGGGAATAACCCGGGATCTCCAAGATTTGTCTCCAGAAATAGTTTATGTGCGATTCTGGCGATCGGATGTGGGTCCGTACACATCGAACTGAGTATCCGTTTATAACTCAGATCCCTACTTTTAAACGCCTCAAGTTCGCTGAGAACCTCCTCAAATGGTATACCATCTTCCATCATTTATTCTGCATCTCGTCATGGAGGTATATGAAGTTTCTCGAATGTGAAAAAAAGAAATCGAACTGGTTAATCGTAGATTTCATCGATCATTCCATCGCATCCTTGAGATCTGCTATGATATCCTCTACATCTTCAAGCCCGACAGAGAGCCTGACAAGCCGCGCATCTATCCCAAGCTTTTCCTTCTCTGGATAGCCCCTGTGCGTCATTGAGTAAGGTTGCTCAATCAGCGTCTCAACACTTCCGAGACTCACCGCAAGCGAACACAGCTTGACCCTGCCAAGAAGCCGCCTGACATCATCCTCACTTCGCATGAGAAACGCGAGCATCCCTCCACCGTACTTCATCTGCTCCTTTGCGAGCTCATACTGTGGATGAGATGGTAGCCCTGGATATAGAACCGACTCAACCGATTCCTCCTCCTCGAGTGCGCGTGCAACCTCGTTTGCGTTTTTGGTATGTTCTTTCATCCTAACACCGAGCGTCTTCAACCCACGAATGAGAAGCCATGCATTGAACGGACTTATACACCCTCCAAAATCCTTCAAACCTCCTCCTCTAACTGAGTTTACAAGCTCCTGATCCCCAATAAGAACGCCTCCGATCGTATCACCATGTCCGCAGAGATACTTCGTTGCAGCGTGAATGACGATATCAGCTCCAAGCTCAAGCGGACGCTGGATAAAAGGTGTTGCAAACGTATTATCCACTATAACCCTCAGATTATGCTCTCTTCCAATATTAGAAATTTTTTTAATGTCAACAAGCTTCATCGTCGGGTTTGCAGGGGTCTCAAAGAATATAAGCTTTGTATTCTCTTTTATTGCACCCTCAAGGTTCGATGGATCTGATAGATCGAGGTAGCTTACATCGATATCCAGTCTTGACGCGAACCCATCAAAGAGATCGTGGGTGCAACTATAAATTACCTCATCTGATATGATGTGGTCTCCTTTCTTAAGTAGTGTCATCATCGTTGATGCGATCGCTGCCATACCAGATGCAAACGCAAGGGCCGACTCACCACCTTCGAGGTGTGCCATGCGTTCTTCAAGTATCATCTGGGTTGGATTTCCGACACGGGTATAGATGAACCCATGCCCTGCTATGATGCCTTCAAGATCTTTGAGATCATCAAGCAGAAAGGTCGTATTCTGAAAGATCGGTTCAACAAGCGATCCATAAGGTTGCTTCCGTCTTTCCCTCCCATGAATTGATATCGTGGAGAAACCAATTTTGCGAGCCATAAGATTTATGAGTCACGAATGGGGTATAAACCTATGCATCCATCTACCGTTACATACTCAAAGAACATATTCGTACCTGTTACAAACCTCTGCAGGAACGATTGCGCATACTGTGGATTTAAGAGAACTTTTGAGAGCGGTGAAGCCTATCTGATGCCACCTCATGAGGTTAGAGCCATTCTGGCACGAAGGGGTAGTGAAAAGGAAGCGTTATTTACATTCGGGGAGCAAATAGAGAAGACAGATGCAGGTAAGCTCCTATTAAATGAGCTTGGGTACACAAGCATGACAGATTATCTGATCGAACTCTGCAAAATGGCGATAGATGAGGGGCTTCTTCCACACAGCAACCCAGGGATTTTGGATTATGAAGATCTAAAGCGTCTGCAACCTTTCAATGCAAGTATGGGTCTCATGCTTGAGACGACGGCAAAGATCGAAGCTCACAAAAGATCGCCTGGTAAAGATCCTGCACTCAGAATTGAGATGATCGAGAACGCAGGTAAGCTCAGGATTCCATTTACGACAGGCTTACTTGTCGGCATTGGTGAGAGAAAGGAGGATCGGATCAACTCTTTAAATGAGATTGCACGGATTCACGAGGAGTTTGGGCATATCCAGGAGGTAATAATCCAGCCCTTCCATCCAAAGCCCTATACAAGGATGTCGATGTGCACCCCACCCACCTTTGATGAGATGAGGGATACGGTGGTTGAGGCACGACGTATACTCCCAGAGGACGTCGCGATACAGGTTCCACCAAACCTCACATCTTTTGAGAGGCTCATCGAATGCGGTGCCAATGATCTTGGCGGAATATCGAGCCTCACCCTGGATTACATAAATCCTGAAGCCCCATGGCCGATCATAAAGGAGCTTGAGAAGTTAATTGCTCCACACAGGCTGAAAGAAAGGCTTGCGATATATCCAGCGTTCATCAAAAAAAGCTGGATGGGCGAACGCACAAGAGATCTAACCTTAAGGTACGCGGATGAGCTGGAACGTCTTTTCTGAGGGGAGGATACAGCTAAAAATTCCTGCAGATGGCAAGGTCTTCTACAACCCTGAGATGGAGGTGACGAGGGATATTGATGTAGCCACACTGAACGCCCTGGGTCTTAGAGATGAGCTTTCCTACATCGATGCACTTGCAGCATCAGGGGTAAGGGGGTTAAGGGTTGCAAGGGAGGTTGGACTCAGAGATATTACGCTCAATGACAGAAGTAAAAAAGCTTTTGGTTGCATACTCGAAAATAAGAGGCTGAATAGGGTTGATGCAGAGGTTTTGAACGAGGATTGTAGAGTTTCACTCCTTAAGAGGCGGTATGATATTGTCGATCTTGATCCTTTCGGCTCTCCATCATGGATACTTGATGCGGCATCCTTCTCTGTGAGGCGATTTCTTCTTGTTACAGCAACCGATACCGCACCTCTATGCGGGTCACACCGCGGAGGGATACAGAAGTACGATGCTGTTGGGCTTAACACAGAGTATCACCGTGAGGTGGGCTTGAGGATTCTTCTTGGAAGGGTTGCAAGGGATCTTATGCGACATGAGAAGGGATTGCACCCGATATTATGCTACGCAAAGCGTCACTTCATAAGGCTGATTATCGAGATTGAACCTGGAGCGAGAAAAACCGATCACGTGATAGCGAAGATGGGATACATAATTCACTGTTCTGGATGCGGTTTCAGGGAGGCGGTGCAGGATCTTCTTGGTGCAGCACCACGCCGTTGTTTGAGGTGTGGAGGACGACTTAAGTTTACAGGCCCCATGTATCTTGGAAGGATATTCAGCGAGGATATCGCAGCTAAAGCCATTCACTATCTCGAAGCATCAGGATTCAGGAGGCGATCTGAAGAGATGAAGCTTCTTGAACGCCTTTCAGGTGAGATGGACCTTCCGTTCTTCTATGATCATCATGTACTCTGCAAGCGACTTGGCGTGACACCATCAAAGATCGGTTATCTCATCAAGGAACTTCGAGACCTCGGGTTTGAAGCCACAGGGGTTCACTTTTCGGGAACAGGTTTCAAGAGTGATGCACCGCTCGATCTGATCGAAGAGGTACTGAAAAAAGGTTTAAGACCCTCTCATCAGAGCTAAACCTGCCACCTGGTCATCATCTACCAAAATATTTATAATATATAAACATAAATAAACAGGAAGAAGGGGGGATAAATATGACTAAATTTGTATATCTGTTCACCGAAGGTGATGGTACAAACAAACGTTTGCTTGGTGGTAAAGGCGCTGGACTCTGTGATATGACGCAGATCGGGCTTCCAGTTCCACCTGGATTTGTTATCACAACCGAAGCATGCCTTGAATATTCTAAAAATGGGAACAAACTTCCAGAGGGGCTTCTTGACGAGGTTAAGGAGAATATAAAAGTATGTGAAGAGCTCACTGGTAAGAGATTTGGAGATGTGAAGAATCCGCTTCTCGTATCTGTAAGATCTGGCGCAGCGGTCTCGATGCCAGGTATGATGGATACGATCCTGAATCTGGGATTGAACGATGCAACGGTCCAGGGTCTTGCAGATGCTACGGGTGATGAACGCTTTGCGTATGATGCGTACAGGCGATTTATAGCACTCTTCTGCAATATTGCACTGGGTCTGGATGAGAAAGAATTTTACGATATTCTGGATGAGTACAAGAAGAAGAAAGGAGTCCAGTATGATCATGAACTCGATGTTGAATCTCTCAAAAGTCTGGTAAAAGACTACAAGGAGATCTGCAGGCGAGAGACAAAGGCAGACTTCCCATCAGATGTATTTAAACAACTGGAGCTTGCGATTAAAGCAGTCTTCGAGTCCTGGAATGGTAGAAGAGCGATCGACTATAGAAGGGAGTTCAATATCACAGAAGATATCGCCAACGGCACCGCGGTGAATATCTGCACAATGGTCTTTGGTAATATGGGAAATACCTCAGCAACAGGTGTTCTTTTCACCAGAGATCCTTCCACAGGTGAGAATGTCCTGTATGGTGAATACCTCCTGAACGCCCAGGGCGAGGATGTTGTTGCGGGAGTTAGAACGCCGAAGCCAATAATTGAGCTCAAGAAAGAGATGCCCGCAATGTATGATGAGTTGCTGAAAGTTAGAAAAATCTTGGAAGAGAGATATTCTGAAGTTCAGGATTTTGAGTTCACAATCGAGAGAGGGAAGCTGTATATCCTTCAAACTCGAAACGGAAAGTTGGGGCCAAATGCATGGGTCAGGACATCGGTTGATATGGTGAAAGAAGGACTTCTCACAAAAGAAGAGGCGGTTCACAGGGTAAAACCTGATGTCATCGAGCAACTGATGCATCGGCGTATCGATCCAAATGATACCTCAACACCTGTTGCAAAAGGGATCGCAGCCTCCCCGGGTGCTGCAACTGGTAGGGCTATCTTTGATGCCGATGAGGCAGATAAACGTGGAAAACTGGCGCAAAAAGTAATACTGGTGCGGACTGAGACGAAGCCAGAGGATATTCATGGTTTCTTTGCTGCTCAGGGGATACTGACGAGTCGCGGTGGGAAGACAAGCCATGCTGCTGTTGTTGCAAGGGCGATGGGCAAACCCTGTGTCTGTGGTGCAGAAGAGATCCTGATCGATGAGGAAGCTGGGTTTGCAAGGATCGGTGATGTTACGATAAGACAGGATGATATTATAACCATCGATGGAAGCGGTGGCAATGTATTTCTGGGCGAGGTCGATATGATCGAGCCTGATATCTCAGATGAACTTTTCACGCTCCTGAACTGGGCGGATGAGATCAGGAAACTTGGCGTCAGGACAAACATCGATACGCCAGAAGACGCAGCACTTGCCGTGAAGTTTGGCTGTGAGGGCGTGGGTCTCTGCAGGACAGAGCGCATGTTCAATCTGCCAGAGCGGCTCCCTGTGATTCAGCAGATGATCATGGCTGAGACAGAAGAAGAGCGAAAGAGTGCGATCAACAAATTACTTCCAATGCAGCGGGAAGATTTTATAGCGATATTCAGGGTGATGCGGGATCTGCCAGTTACGATAAGACTTCTGGATCCACCCCTGCATGAGTTTCTGCCACGAACCGAAGATATTGAGAGGGAACTCCAGATGCTTTTAGAGTTAAAGGCAGTCCTGAATAAGCTTGAAGCTGCGCCAAATCTCACAAAAGTCCTGGATTACAGGTTATTTGAGTACCTTCCACAGATACAGGAGATCATATGCGATGTGATAAAGCTTGAGGACAAGGAACTCCTTGATATGCTCATAAGCTCAAAAGAACATGCGCTGGAGAAGATTGCTGCCTTTTCAGAGGTCAATCCAATGCTCGGACACAGAGGGGTGAGGATAGGTATCACGTACCCCGAGATATACGAGATGCAGATCAGAGCGATACTGGAGGCTGCAGTTGAGGTGGCAAAGGAAGGACTGGAGGTTTCTCCGGAGATTATGGTTCCACAGGTCTGCACTGCTCAGGAGCTCAAGTGGGTTCATGATATAGTAGAGCGTGTGGCCAGCGAGATTGAAGGGGCAAGAGGTGTCAGGGTAGCGTATAAGTTTGGTACGATGATCGAGGTTGTCAGGGCGTGCATGCGGGCAGGGAGGCTGGCTGAGGTTGCAAGCTTCTTCTCGTTTGGGACAAACGACCTCACACAGGCGACATTCTCGTTCTCACGCGAGGATGCAGAGAGCAAGTTTCTGCCACTCTACAATGAGCGGGGGATACTGCAGGACAACCCGTTTGAGATACTCGATGTCAGAGGTGTTGGCAGGCTGATGCTCGTCACGATCGAGTGGGCGAGAAAGACAAGACCTGATATAAAGATCGGTGTCTGTGGTGAACAGGCGGGTGAGCCACGATCGATCAAGTTCTGCAACAGTGCAGGGATAGATTATGTCAGCTGCTCACCATACAGAGTTCCGATCGCAAGACTCGCGGCCGCGCATGCAGAGATTGAAGGAGATAAGTTTGATCTGCTTTACAGGTAGTTTTGAAGCTCAGAGATGATAAGATCTAAATAAGATACACCAGGAGACTATTGGTGGTGAGATTATGGAGATAAATACATATCCCTGGTGGAGTGATACGCAGATCGAGCTTTCTCGTGATGTGAGGGCATTTGTCGATGAGAGGATTGGAAGGTCTGAGGAGCTTATCTGGAAGCGAAAATACCCGCTGGAGTTTTTAAAGGAAGCGGGAGAGCGTGGATGGCTTGGGACAATAATTCCTGAAGAATACGGTGGTAAACTTTCAGATTACGGTTATACAGGCTCGTGTATCGTCATCGAAGAGCTTGCAAGGCTTGGACAGATCAGTATGCAGTACGTTGTCACGATGTGTGATGCCAGAATGATACTCAAATTCGGCTCAGACAAACTCAAGAAAGAGCTACTTCCAAAGATGGCAGCTGGCGAGTATCTTGGTTCACTCACCGTAACAGAGCCGTATGTTGGGAACGATGCAGCAGCGATGGAGACGACAGGTAGAATAGATGGTGATGAGATTGTAATAAACGGTAAGAAACGATACATTACATCACTTGGCGTATCCGATTTCTACATGCTTCTTGTTAAAACATCAGATGATCCAGAACTGATCAAACGTCATAAGCACCTCTCGATGGTACTTATACGAGCTGGAACACCTGGATTCACGATTGAGCGTATAAACGAGCTTATCGGGTTTGATAACATCTACAACGGGTATCTTGACTTTAACGATGTGAGGGTGCCGAAAGATCAGATGATCGGTGAGGTGGGCGAGGGCTGGAAGGTTCTGATGGGAATGGCAAACTACGAGCGGACACTCGCATCTGCAAATCAACTTGGCTGGATCTCAGAAGCCCTGCGGTATGCACTCTTCCATACAAAAAGGCGGGTTCAGTTCAAAGCTCCTACGATCGATCTTCCGACAAACCAGTTCAAGCTCGCGGATATCATCGTGCGGTACAAGGCTTCACGCATTCTGACATACCATGCAGCACACCTCTTTGATCTCGGGGAAGATCCTGCCTTTGATGCAGCGATCGCAAAGTACTTCAATACCGAGGAGGGGATGAAGGTCTTCCTTGAGGCGACACAGCTCATGGGCGGGGATGGGCTTACAAAATTCTACCCTGTTGAGTCTTATGTTAGAAACGGAAAGATCACACAGCTTGCACCCACAACAAGCGAGATCATGAAGGTTGTAATCTATCGCTTCGGCTTAAACGCGCTTGAACCGCTTCTGAAAGCACCAAGACGAAAGATCAATGAAGAGCTTGGCGTTCCGATGACGCATGGGTTCTACGAGGGGAATGCATCTGGAAACGGTGAGATAAGAGAGGATACGCTTCTTGAGCTTTTAGCCGAGAACTACCGGGTTAACCCAGGGCTATACATGGCGATAGAAGATTTGGTTGAGGAGTCGGGGGCATCGCTTGAAAGCATCTCCAAAACCCTTGAGAAACTGGAGGATAAAGGGCTTGCTATCTCCTACCGAGGCAGAAAAGGTGATATAAAGCTTGCAAGAGCAACTTTTAAGGGATTACAGGATGCAAAGCCGATAGATTGGTACAGATATATCCCTGATTGGGTTGACAGAGATGACCTCTTTTAGGGATACAGGATAGGTAGAATCTCAGAGAATGCAGAATCCGACATCCTGAAGGTGCTTGAGAATGCAAAGCGAAAACACGAGGAATTTTTGAGTGGCAAAAGATAGAATGGATGTTATAAGGGAGTTCATCGAGAAGAGATTCCCAATTGACCTTGAGGATAAAGATATAACTCCTTACGAGGACGCTTTTACACATAGCTCATTCAATCTCGAAGGCTCAACGCCTGGCAACAATGAGCGGCTTGCGTTTCTCGGTGATGCCGTCCTTAAGCTCATACTGAGCGAGGAATTTTACAGGCGATTCCCGACGGATTCAAAAGGAGATCTGACGATAAGAAAGGCTGGAATTGAGAATAACGAGACTTTGGCAGATATTGCAGAAAAGCTCGGGGTCGAGGAGTTTCTGCTTCTGGGTGCGGATAAGACGAAGAGTGTCAGGGTAATGGCAGGTGTCTTCGAGGCTTTAATCGGTGCAATCTATCTGGATTTTGGATTTGATGAGACAAGAAAGGTTTTAATTGATCTTTTGGGCGATAAGCTCGATAAGGAAATTGAACCGAACCACAAAGGCATGCTTCAGGAGTATTTTCAGAAGCAGGGAATCGGGATTCCTCAGTATATCGTTGTCTCGGAGGGTGATATCGAGTCTGATTCGCGTTTCGAGGTCATTGTAAGGATTCAAGGACGTGAACTTGGCAGGGGAGCGGGTCAAAATATCCAGCGAGCAGAGAAGAATGCAGCAAAGGATGCGATTGATAAAGGGGCAATCGAGCTTTGAATGAGTGAGTTCAAAATATCTTTTCTTATGAGAACGACTCCAAAGCAAACCGCTCTCTCTTTCCATTCGAGGGTGCTTTATCCTTACCGCAGGTTCCACTTTCGCCTGTTTCTCTGAACTCTTTGATCATCTGATAGTGCGAAATAAATATCAGATTACACACTCAGTTTGCGATACACACTTTTATTAACTCCTGAGTCGTTAATGATATATTAGGGAGGTCACTTGAAATGATGGATACGCGACTCGCGGTAAAAAACATCATGATAAGGGATGTTGTGGTAGCAGAGACCGGTGCAACGGTGAGAGAGATAGCAAAGCTTATGGAGGATCGAAACGTGGACAGCGTGATTATCCTTGAATCGACAAAACCTGTTGGGATCGTAACACATGGCGATATTGTGCGAAATGTTATACTAAAAGAAAAGAGTCCAAATTCCACGCCTGTAAAGGAGATAATGACCTCGCCGCTTATAACTACAACACCTTTAGAAGATCTGAACACGGTCACAAAGAATATGTACAGACGCGGCATCCGCAAGATGCCCGTTATCGAGGATGGGAAACTTGTTGGGATTGTCGCAGATGTTGATATAATCGTCACCTGCACAGGGATGAATACAATTCTGACCGATCTTATTGAGATGAACTCAGACACCGCCTTCTTACACGAAGGTATGCCAGAAAAGATCTCTGAGTATGGAACAGGACAGGGGATCTGTGAAAATTGTGGGACGTTCTCAAGCAATCTCGAGGTAGTGGGTGGCATGATGCTCTGTGAGACCTGCCGCGAAGAACTCCAGGTAGAATGAAAAGTCTGGAGGTATAGCGTGAATATAAAAGATATAATGGGGAGCGTTATCTCTCTTCGTGAGGACGAATATCTAACGAAAGCTCGCCAGATCATCCGTGATCGTGGTCTAAGGGTACTTCCCATCGTTGATGACAGGGGGAGTTTCCTTGGTATTATAACTGACGAGGATATCCTGAAGCTCAGAGCGGCAACCAAGTCGAACGTGACGGTGAAAGGGTTTATCAGAGAAGGGTATGCCGCACGTGCTGATGAAGATCTCAACAATGTTGCAAAGCGGATGATTGAGGGGGAGTTTGATGAGCTTCCAGTTACAGAGGACGGTAAACTTGTTGGAATTGTCAATCTCAAGGATCTGCTTCGTGCACTTCCCTCCAGGGCATCGGATACATCTGTGGGCTCAATAATGACCAAAAAGGTCAGGACACTAAAAACAGATGATCCCATCTCAATCGCTGCTTCTAATATGGCTGAATATGGGTATTCTGGTTTCCCTGTGCTTGATGAAAAAGATAAGCTTGTTGGCATTCTCACGCGGAGAGATCTGATAAGAGCAAGATCGAAGCTTGGAAAGGCTAACCCCCCTCCTGTTAAGCGTGTTATGACCACAACGGTCCATTCGGTCTCGCCAGATTCAAGACTCAATGAGGCGGTTGAGTTGATGTTAAAGTATGATATTGGTAGGCTTCCTGTTTTGGATAAAGAGCGACTTATTGGAATTATAGATAGGTATGATTTGATAAGGGCGGTGATTGGGTGAATAGAGGTAATCATGAGAAGTATATCCGGGATAAAGGTGGAATTGACTTCAATCAACGGCGTTCAGAACACACTGGAGAGATCATGCGCCTCGCAACGCGAGATGTCGTGACCGTACCTCCGACGATGACGATAATGGGTGCTGTCAGGACGATGGCAGATTATGAATGCAGGAGGCTTCCTGTTACAGATGCTGGTACAAATCACCTGCTTGGAATCGTGACAAGCCAGGATATAATCGATTTCATGGGTGGTGGCGAAAAGAACCAGTTACTTGTGGGAAAGTACGATCGTAACATCATTGCAGGGATAAATGCAGAGGTTCGGGAGATTATGAGTGAAAATCCAATCTCAATCAATCAGGATTTTTCGATACATCAGACAATAGATGTCCTGAAGGCAGAAGGGGTTGGAGCAGTTCCGATAACTGATAAATCTGGTACGGTGATCGGAATTGTCACGGTGAGAGACTTTGTCGAGGAGGTCAGCAATAACGAGGCGATAGGTATCAAGCTTGTATCCGACTACATGAACCGCTCGATTACAACAGCAAATGTGAAAACCTCGATTCATAAAATCGCAAAGATCATGGTTGGAAACAGGTTTCACCGTGTCCCCATAACAGATGATGACGAAAAGCTCATCGGGTTTGTGACGTCGACTGATATAATCCAGTATATCTCAAGCGGAGAGATATTCGAGAAGCTCATAACAGGCGATCTCCGTGAGGCATCGCTCTTGCCCGTTGAGATTATCATGCACGAGAAGATAATAACGACAACCCCGGATTCAATGCTTGGGGATGTTGCCGCACTGATTATGAAGCATAATATAGGTGCCCTACCTGTAGTAGAGGATGAACAGCTTCTTGGAATTATAACAGAGCAGGATCTACTCGATGCGTTTTAGAACCTCTATAGGAGGAGGTAGGCGATGATCGCAAACAATAAAAAAAGCAGGAGAAGGATAATCGCGTCTGCACCCTTTATGATCAGGGCCTTCTTCTCGCTCAATACACCTATTGGCGCGAGTTTATCCTGCACCTTCACACCCTGTTCCTTTCTTTTTGGGAGTTCAAAAGCAGGCAAACTTAACGGGAATACACCTTTCGTAATGTATAGCCCCCAGGAGTAGTAGAGAAAGACAAAGACTGCAAGACCTCCGAAGAGTATACCAATCATCGCATTGAGGCTGAAGAGTGCATGGAGAAAGATTGCACCTATCGGGACTGCGAGTATCGGGACTGCTATAAATACCCATGCAATGGTCTCTTCAAAGAGTTCTAATTCATTTGTGAGGAATAACCACCATACAATATAGAAAAGAAGTGTTACGTAATGAACCACACCGATCGGAAATTCGAGCACATAGAGAAAACCAGCCATCGTTAAGATCGCTAAGAGTGTTGTTTTTGTCGCAAACTTTGATGGAACCCCTGGTGCGATTGTTTCAGGGGACCTCTTCGCCTGTTCCTCCATGATCGTTGCTACTTTGCGGTTTAGAAGATCAACATCCTCCTTCACCTCGTCTATTTCAACCCCGACTTCTGCAATTCTCCTTAAGACCGGCTCGAGCCGCCTGTAAATCCCCTTCTCAAAAGAGGCATCGACGACTTTCTCATAGTACATCACCTTTCCAAAGGTTTTAAACGCGAAGAAGCCAACCTCAAAGGCGATGAAGAGAAAGATAACATCAACAAGGATACCATGGGGGTCAAACTCCACAAGTAAATCGATGATAAACGAGTATATCGTAAAAGACAAGAGTATGAAAGACGCTAAAAGCGAGCCAATAAATCCAAATTTATCAGATATTGGAGTCTTACTCTCAACTTCCATTCGATATCACGTCTCTTTTCTTACAATACCTCTCTGTATTTATATGAAGCTTTCTATGTGGCTGTAAGGAAATGATCATGCCCTGCGAAAGATATAATTAGAAAGAAGTATAGTAAGAATTGTTGGAGGGGCTGTGGCCTAGTCAGGAATGGCGACGGGCTCCAGCGGTAATATGATGAACAATGGGTCTACTGAATCGAGAAGGTCGGACGCGATCTTTCAGGATAATGATGACCCGTTGGAGCACTGATAATCGGAGAGACCCGTCGATCGTGTGTTCGAATCGCACCAGCCCCACTTAATTTATAAATTGTGGATAAAAAAAGAGGTTTGCAGGATGGAGGCAGAAAGCAGTGAAGAATACATAGGATTGCTTGATAGGGCTTTAGAACGCGTCCCGAGAATCGTTGATACAACATCGAGGTTCACGATGCCAAAACCAAGCGTATTCATCGAAGGTAAGACATCGATATTCGATAATTTTGGGGCGATCGTCGACTACATCAACCGCGACCGAGACCATCTTATGAAATATCTTTTGAGGGAGCTTGGTACCGCAGGAAAGATAGAAGGTAGCAGAGCGATCTTTCAGGGAAAGTTCAGCCCCCAGAATGTAGAAAACCTCCTTGATTCATATCTTGAAGAGTATGTCATCTGTTCTGAATGCGGCGGTCCTGATACACACCTGATAAAGAACGGACGAATCATGGTGCTTGAATGTGATGCCTGTGGTGCTCATCGTTCAATACTCAAGCGAAGCAGGCAGAAGAAGGTTGAAAAAGCACCTCTTGTAGAGGTCGGTGGCATCTATGAGCTCAAGATCGAGGATGTTGGGCGTAAAGGCGATGGGATTGCAAGGATGGATAAGTACCTCTTCTACATCCCCTACAACCGGAAAGGCGACGTCGTCAAGGTCAAGGTCAAGAAGATTTCTGGAACACTTGTATTTACTGAGCTTGTATCGGAAGATGTATAGTATTCTCTAAGGGAGGAATCGAGATATGGAAGTTAAATTTACGAAGGTAGAGGGTACTGGCAACGATTTTATCATAATAGATGAGATGGATGGCGAAGTTATCCCAGAGGTAGATAAAGCTACGTTCGCAAAGCGTGTTTGTGAGAGAAAATTCTCTATTGGTGCAGATGGGGTGATATTTATATCTCCTTCAGGTATCTGTGATGTGCAGATGCGGATATTCAACCCGGACGGCTCTGAGGCAGAGATGTCTGGTAACGGGATGAGATGTTTTGCAAAGTATGTCTATGAGCGCGGTATCGTAAAGGAGAAGAAGATAACCGTCGAGACACTTGGAGGCGTGATCACACCTGAGGTAATCGTAAATGATGGAGTTGTCGAAGAAGTGAGGGTCCTGATGGGGAGAGCGGAATTTGAGCGAAAACTCATCCCGATGGAAGGGAATGGGGATTTTGCGATCGATACAGATCTGTATGTAAACGATGAGATCGGAACGATCAAGATAACGGCTCTCAACATCGGAAACCCACATGCTGTTTCTGTTGTCGATAACCTCTATGGAACAGACGTCGATAGTCTTGGTAGTTTCATCGAGAACCATGATGCCTTCCCACGCCGGACAAACGTCCAGTTTGTTGAGGTGAATGATCTAAATGACTTTGATATCAGGACGTATGAACGCGGCGTGGGCGAGACATTATCATGCGGCACAGGTGCAACCGCTGCTGTATACGCACTGGAGAAGCTGAAGATGATCGATCCTTCAAGAGAGGTCACTGTCCGTGCCCTTGGTGGAGTGCTCAAAGTGACACTTACAGAGGATGGTGCATACCTGACAGGCAAAGCCAATATCATCTACGATGGCGAGATTGATTACTGATACGATGCCGCGCCGGGAGGTTCTTCTAACGATCGGGGGCTCTGATCCTTCTGCAGGCGCAGGTATTCAGGCAGATCTCAAGACGTTTCAGGTCCTTGGTGTATACGGCGTCTCTGTCATAACATCGGTGACCTCCCAGAACACGTCAAGCTTCATCAGTCGGTTTGATCTACCGGTAGAGGTTATCAGGTCACAGATTCGAGCGATCATAGATGACATGCAGGTAGCCCTCGTTAAAGTTGGGATGGTCGGCGGATCTGATGTTATCAAGGTAATCGCTGAGGAACTATCCGGGCTTAACACACCCCTAATACTCGATCCAGTCATAAGATCCTCGACAGATGGAGCGCTTCTCGATGAACTGGCGTTAGAGGATCTGAAGAAGGAACTTGTGGCGCATTCTTACCTTGTAACACCAAACATATTTGAGGCAGAGAAACTCACCAATCTCAGGATCAGAAATATCGAGGCTGCAAAGAAGGCTGCGGTTGCGATAAAAAAGATCGGCGCAGAAAATGTGATAATAACTGGAGGACATCTCGATGGTATTGATCTTCTCCTCGATCGTGATGGGGAGTTTAGCTCAATTGGTGAGGGGATGGATCTCGTTGGAGGGGATTTTCACGGGACAGGTTGTACATACACAGCAGCTTTAGCGGTGAATCTTTTCCATGGAGAAGATCTTCTTGATGCTGCGATATTTGCAAAGCGCTTTGTTACAGAGGCTATCAAAAATGCTTATCCTGTAGGATCTGGATTCTTGCCTATCAACCAGTCAAAACGCTTGATAAATGCTGCCGAACGTTACATCGTACTTGAGGATCTAAAAGGTGCCGTGGCTGAGCTTCTAAAACTCGATATCGCCACATTTCTGCCAGAGGTTGGATCAAACCTCGCGGTTGCGATTCCTGATGCAGAAGGAATAGATGATGTTGCAGCGGTACGTGGCAGGATCGTAAGATGCGGTGATGCTGCGATTCAGGTTGGCCCGATCGAGTTTGGGGCGAGTGACCATATCGCGCGGATTGTTCTTGCGCTGATGCGATTCGATCCTGATATGCGAGCATGCTTTAACATGCGATACAGTGAGCAAATAATAAACGCCTGTTCTGATATTGGACTCGAATCAGCAGCTTTTGAGCGGGAAGATGAGCCAGAAGGTGTGAAAACGATGGACTGGGGCGTTGAGTCTGTAATAAAAGAGCTCAGGACTATCCCTGATGTGATCTATGATAAAGGTGGGATCGGCAAGGAAGCTATGGTGAGAATAACCGGCAGAAAAGGACTGGAAGTCACCTCAAAAGTTAAAAAAATCATTGAGGTGCTCGGTTATTGATATCAAGCAAACATCGGATCCGGCTCTTTGAAGCCAGATTTCTTTACAGTCTCTTTGCTCTCTTCTTCCCTTTCAAAACCTTCCATTGCGGGGTTTAGAGGTTCACCAAGTTCAGAGAGCTTTACACCGACTGTATCAAAGAAGTTCTTCTCGATCAGTTTCACCACAACTTCACTCAGGTTTGTTTTATCGGTCAAAAGTTCGCCTTTCTCGTTGTATACTTTTATCGTTCCTTTCTTCTCATCTGTGATGACGAGCCAATTTTTCTTGTTTGGTTGGGGCCATAACCACTTACTCATTTTTTCTACCTCCTCTATATCACCTGAAGCATAGCATACTTTCTTGATGCACTTCTATATAAAGGTACTCACCACGATGATCAGGGTCTATGATCAGTTTCAGATATGGGCGATCAGTATCGTCGCATCATCTTCTTTTTTAGCATAGCCATTCAGGACCTCGTCTGCAACACGCTGGGGGTCAAAATTTCTCATCCTTTCGCGCGGGTACTTTGAGAGGCTTGTGGATGAGATCCCATCTGAGTGCATTATGAGAAGATCTCCTCTCTCGAGCTGGTATGGAAAGATCCTGATCCTTGGAAGGTTGTATCCCACAATTCCATCCATCGAGATGAGATGCGTACTTTGCCGAGGTCCCATAACTTTCGTTGTGATGTTGCCCACGCCAGCATATTTTAAAGCGCGTCTTGAGAGATCGATGAGGGCGATACCCATAACAACCCCCCTTGTCCGCTTAAGTTCATGATCGCAGACGCTGAAGATCGTGGGTAGGTCCTTTGTATAGGTCTTCTTAAGTGTAGTAAGACAAATTTCTGATGCTTTTGCTGCTACCGAACCATGCCCAAGACCATCGAATACCGCAAGAAATAGTTTATCATCCCACCGCTCAATGAAGTATCCGTCCCCATTTTCAACGTAACCCAAAGTTGGGCGCGTTGCAACACCCAGCTTCACTTCATCCATTTCTTCACGATCACCGTGGTGCCACTTCCTACGACAGATTCCACCTTAAACTCATCCATCAACCGCCTCGCCCCGGTCATCCCGATCCCGAGACCGCCTGACGTTGTATAACCATCCTTGAGTGCCAGCTCGATATCAACGATTCCAGGTCCTTCGTCTGCACAGGTAATCTCAATACCTCTCTTCCCGGTTTTCTGAACTTCCTTGATCAAAACTTTTCCAGAACTTGCATGAACGATTATGTTGCGGGTAAGCTCCGAGATCGCGGTTATAATTCGTGTCTGATCGAGCTCTCCAAATCCGATCTCAACTGCCATCTCTCGAACAATACGCCTTACACGAATTATGTCAGTATCATTCTTCACTTCGATCATCTGTTCGTCCATCCTTAATCCTCACTTAAGCTCGCTCCTTCTTGAGGATCTCAAGTCCTTTCTCAAGGTTCAGTGCGGTCTTGACGCCCCAGCTTACCCTGAGCCCCAGTTCCACGAGCGTCAGTGCAACTGCTGGCTGGATGCCAACCACGACAACCTCTGAACCGAGCAGTGTCGCAGCACTTGCTATCGAATTGAGGGATCTCGCCATGAAACTGTCAACGACTTTTAGGGCGGTTATATCGATTATAACCCCTTCTGCCCCGACTTTATTTATCTTATCAAGGATGTCGTGGCTCAGTTCCTCAACCTCACGATCAGTAAGCTCACTCTGAAGTGTTACGATCAGTACATCACCGATCTTGAGTATCGGAATAATCATTACTCATCCCTCCTTCGAATTTCCAATCCAAGCATTGTATGCATTAATTTGATCCCTTCTCGAAGCGTGCTTCTCGTACGAATCATGGAAAGGTCAATTCCCAGCGTTACGATCGTCTGTGCATTTGCAGGACTTATTCCTGTGAGTATCGTCTCAGCCCCAAGGAGCTTTGAAGCCTGTACGGTTTTTAGTATGTGGTTTGCGACCGCTGTATCGATGATAGGAACACCAGTCATATCCATCACAACAACCGAGGCCTGCGTCTCAACGATTCTTTGAAGCAGCTCTTCCACGATCCTCGATGCCCTTTCTGAATCGATCACGCCGATCAATGGGACCACCAGTGCCTCATCCCGAAGCTGGAGTACGGGTGTTGAGAGTTCAAGCAAGGCGCGCTGCTGCTCATGAATCGTCTCCTCTCGCTCTCTTATCAGTGCCAGAACAAAGATTGAGAAGATCCTGTTTGAGACTTTCTCAAAGCAGTCGAGCGCCTCAAGAAGCTTTGCGAGATCGCCCTGGTAGGTTATGAACAGTTTTCTGAGGCGCACATCACGAAGCTTCAGGAAACTTAAGAGAATCTCGTCTACCGGTATGCCTTGCAGCGCGCCTCGCTTTGCTATCTTGCTTGTATAGTTCTCAACCTCGCTGTAATCTCCTGTTTTGAACGCGCTAAGACTTGCACGATATATATTTCTAAACTCCTGCTCCCGTTCATCATCTGAAAGCCCTTTGATGAGTTTGAGCTGCTTCATCTTCGTCATCCATAGATCGATGAGTTCCTTCTCATGCTCTTCAAATAAAAGAACAAGTTCCCTGGTTATTGATCTCTGCTCGACCATCTTATGATACCTCGCGTCCTGATCACCTTTATACTTCTCCTGCAACCTTATAAAACGTCTCATACAAACTATTAAATATACCCTCACAGTCGGTATAAACGGAGATTTATTATGAAGTGGCAGGGTAGATCACAACGAAAGCCATCAGGTGGCAGATACAAGCGAAGTTGTGGTAAGAAGAAGTTTGAGATTGGGAGACCGAGCACCACCACCCATATTGGAGAGGAGAGAAAAAAAGTACAGCGGGTTCGTGGTGGAAACAGAAAGGTCAAGCTTTTTAGAGGTTTATATGCAAATGTAACAGATAAAACGAGTGGTAAGACTCAGAAGGCAAAGATCGAGACGGTGGTCGATAACCCGGCAAACCCGCACTATGTAAGGCGTAACATCATAACCCGAGGTGCTGTGATAAAGACAGAACTTGGTGATGCGGTTGTGACCGGGAGACCGGGGCAGGACGGTGTCATAAACGCGGTTCTGATAGGATAAAAATATTCACATCCAGATAAAGATAGGAGAAATTTGGCACCGCAAAACAAATACTGAGGGGATGGATGGATGCCAAATCTCCTTAACAACCCTTTGAACATACAGGTATTTAAATATATCTACAGGGAAAAGTTTCTGTAAAGCTTTTGCAGGGTTATCATCGATTTTTTTGTTAACTCTAACGAAATTTAATTTAATATCCATATTGTTAAATTTCGAAATTTTCATTTAGTCAGATCGAGGAGTGCAACTCGTTCCATTACAAGCTTTTCGAGCTTATTCTCACCCACAGAGGCAAGTTCTTCTGCTGTTATCTCAAAAAATTCTATTAAACGATTCCTTCTACCCTCGTCAAAGCTTGCAATGGCAGAAGGCTCAAATGAGAGAAGTTCAAAGACTTTCTCCTTAATACCATCCTCGATTGTATCACCGATGATCAACACCACAACATCGCTTCTACCCTCTTTAACTCCGATTTTCAGGGCTTTGCTGATATTACGCGTTCCAGCAAGATATAGAAGAATTTCGAGACCCAGATTGGATGCGATCGCCTTTTCCTCCCTTATCGAACGGATCGCTTTCTTAACCGCTGATATTACGTGCCCCTCACCTGCCACAAATGCTGCACCAACAATCTGTATAGCAAGATTATGATCCTGTTCGAGCTTCGAAATCTCGTTCATCAGGTACTTCACATCTTTTATATTTGCAAAACCCCAGAAAATCGCGATATCGGGTTCTCTGCCACAGACCTCGTTGTGAAGCTTGATCATTCGATTGACGTGCGATGCCGTGAGTTTCTCCTCTACCTGTCTGATCCGTTCATCGAACGTGATCCTATCTGTGCCATCCACGAGGTTATCAGCGTGTGCAACGATCTTCTCTTCGATCGTCTCCGGTATATAATCCTTTGCAGGAAGTCCTAATGCTTCTGCCTCATCCTGGGTTATGCCTGCTCCGATATGCCGCTCTATTATCAGAACAAGTCGTGGATCAAGCCCGAGTTCCCGCCCGATTGCTGCCCCAACCACGGCATGATGAATTCCCTGGGTTCTCGATCTTCCTATATCGTGCAGCAGTGCGCCAGCCTCGATAAGTTCATGATCTGCCAGATCCTTCCATCGCGTATCGCATATCTCAAGCGCCAGATCCGCTACAGCGACCGAATGCTGTATTACTTCACTATTACACCCAGCATTTCGCAAGATCTCGAGGCAAACATCTCTGTTCACTCAAAAACTTCCCAATTCAGATAGCTTACGTTTAATCGCATCGATCACTAAACTGTTATCCTCATAATCAAGCGACTCTTCACAGTAGGGACATTTAAAACCAAATTGCGCTGCATCATCAAATACAAACCTTACTGAATGGTATTTACATGAATAAAAGACATTACTATCTTCAAACTCAAGTTTCTGCTCTAAAATCTTTTTGAGTTTCTCGATTTCATCGTTTATTACACGATCGAGTTCGTCAACCTTAATCTGCCAGTAATATGTGAGCCAGCCGCTGTTTTCGCTCTTCTCTCGTCGATATTTCATCAATCTACTTTCATACAGGATATAAAGTGTTCTTCGCACTGTATTCAGGTCAAGACCAACGAGTTCGGTTATCCTTTCATCCGTTATCTCGCTATCAGGTATCACTTCAAGCACCTTTAATCCATCATCACCGATCAGGCTCTTGAAGTACTTATATACAACCGGGTTTTCTAATACTTCCCTGTCCATATTTATACACACTCCGACGTCGGGAGAGGGATTCGAACCCTCGTGTCCCGATGGGACAATGGATTAGCAATCCACCGCCTTAGGCCGCTGGGCTATCCCGACCTCATACCACATTTATCTCATTCTTATATTTATATCACGATTTATTTAAGACTTTTTTTATGATGGACGAAAGCGGGCACGCCCCAGGTCGCCGCTGTTCCGCCACCCAGTTTGACTGGATTCCGCCTCGATCTCGCACCCCCGTAAGCGCCGAACGTCCAAGGTAAGCCTGCTCCCTTCCGGGCCTCGACCGATCTCCCTGGCGAAAAGTGATGACAAACCCTCCGGTTAGCCACCATCTCACCGCCAGCCCTACAGGACGAGATCTCATTGTTGGAGATCCAGGCTGAAGTGGCAGAAACAACGTCTTCCCGGAGCTTCGTCCCTCGCATATCGACGATTTCGAGTTACAGGGCACGTCGAACACCCCGGACTAGCCCGCAAATATATACCTTCTCCTCATTGGTTATATCTATTACTGCAATCATCAAATTTATGTTATCAATAAAATACTCAATATTTAGATATTTTATTTTCATAAATAGAAACATATATTATATGTAAAGTGCAACTTTATATTTACATGGTGAGATCATGGTCACAAAATATCATACAATTATCTTCGGTCTGGGTATCCTCCTGCTGATGGCACAGATACCTGCCGCGGCATCAGATAGAATAGTTGGAGACGGTGGAGTTGTTGCGGTTGTCTGCACAGATGTCTATGGCTATAAAAACTACTCAGCACATTACAACGATCACTTTCCGCTTGGATCCACGGTGAAGATCTATGTAGAGGCAAGCGGAACCACCTCGAGAGATCTGAATACGGATGAATACAAACCATCAATAAGCTTTGAACTCGTCGGTACAAAACCACCCGACCCTCCTGGACAGAGCTTCACAGCGAGCGCATCATCAAGTTACATGACAAACGATGATAAATCACAGACAAAGCGAACATACGCGACCATCTCATTTGGTATATCATCAGATGAAGATCTTCAGGGAGAATACAGATTCAGGATTACAGCAAAAGATAACAATGCAGGAGGCAGGGTAATTGGGAGAACACCTTACATCACGGTATATGCAGAGAAAGGGGCAACGCTATACCCACCAACCAATTACCAGTATTCCGATCTCACCATCGATCCAAACCCATCAACGGTTGGATCGAGCGTGACAGTCAAGGTTAATGTTACCAATCTTGGGGGGAAAGGTAACTGGAAAGATGAGAGGGTCTATCTGATGGTGGATGGTACTGAGGTTGAATCTACCAGCACCATCAGATTAGACCATGGCGAAGAAGCAGAGGTTACTTTCACGCTTAACGATGAAACGCTCGGCAACGAACCTGGAAACACCACGATCAGGATCGGCGAACTTGAAGATGTTGTAATCAGAGAAGAGGGGACAAGTGGCTCTGGTTCATCATCATCTGGCTCAACGAGTGGTAGCAGCGGGCAAACACCTGCACAACCTGGCTTTGAGATTTTTGGAGCGATTCTCATTCTTTTAATTCTCACAAGATCGATTCGCCACCTTTAAAAGGGTGGAGATCTAATGATGTGTGATGCCCGACTACATAAAAGAGATCAGATTGAATGAAGCATCGGATGACGAGCTTGTGAAGATAAGCGATGAACTTGGGCTTGCCCTGAGTCTTGATGAGATGCGGCGGATACAGTCTTATTTTAAAGATAGAAATAGAAATCCTCGTGATATAGAACTTCAGTCGATCGCCCAGAACTGGTCTGAACATTGCTGTTATAAAAGCTCAAGATCGACACTTGAAGAGTTCATCTTTGGAATTGAAGCTCCCCAGAATATCCTCATCATATCAGAAGATGCAGGTGTCGTTGAATTTGATAAAGATCATGCTTACGTCCTTGCTCTTGAATCTCACAACCATCCATCTGCGATAGAACCTTATGGTGGAGCTGCAACAGGTATCGGTGGAATCCTGCGGGATGTTGTCTGTATGGGAGCACAACCTGTCGCCCTCATCGATCCACTCTTCTTTGGTCCCCTTGATCTTGATTATGAGAGAGTTCCACCTGGCGTCAAACATCCAAAGTACCTTCTATCAAGGGTTGTTGCGGGAATCAGTGATTACGGGAACCGGGTTGGAATACCGACCGTGGCAGGAATGGTGTACTTTGATGAGGGTTATATCGGCAACTGCCTCGTCAATGTGGGGTGTGTGGGCATCGCGAGACGTGAGAATATCATAAGAAGCGCGGTGAAAGAACCAGGGGATGCATTGATACTTGTTGGTGGCAGGACCGGTCGAGATGGGATTCACGGTGTGACATTTGCATCTTGTGAACTTGATTCGAGTTCTGAGGAGACGTCGATAGGATCGGTTCAACTTGGCGATCCAATCACAAAAGAACCACTGATTCACGCATGCCTTGAGGTAAACGAGCTGGGACTGTTGCATGGTATGAAGGATCTCGGTGGTGGGGGTTTATCCTGTGTTGTGACCGAGATGGCAAATTCAGGTGGATGTGGTGCACAGATTGTACTTGATCATGTGCCGCTTAAAGAAGAGGGGCTTTCGCCATGGGAAATCTGGGTCTCAGAATCACAGGAACGATTCATGCTCGCAGTTCCTCCCTCCAACGTGGAGAAAGTATTTGAGATATTTGATAAGTGGGACCTTGAGGCAACGCTTGTTGGTGGTGCAATCCCACAGCGAAAGCTTATAATCTGGTATAACGGCGAGATGATACTCGATCTGGATCTCGATCTTCTAACGACGCCCCCTGTTTATGAGCGTGAATGTGCCGTTATTGAGGGGCACACAACCGCATCTGGCGCAGAGCTTCTGCTCGATGAACCCGATGATTATGGAGAGACACTTCTCGGACTTTTATCCTCAGCAAATATCTGTAGTCGTGCCTCGATAATCCACATGTATGACCACGAGGTGCGAGGTGCCACGATCCTCAAACCGATCGAGGGTAGATTGGGATATGAGACACATCAGGATGCAGCGGTGATAAAACCGGTCGAAGACTCATTCAGGGGACTTGTGATTGCATCTGATGTAAATCCTGCACTCACAAAGCTTGATCCATTCTGGGGCGCTGCTTCTGCGATCGATGAGGTTTGTAGAAATATCACAGCGGTCGGCGGACGTATACACTCATTTGCAGATTGCCTTAACTTTGGAAATCCTGAAAAACCAGATCGGATGGGCACTTTTAGAGAAGCATGTAGAGGACTTGGATTCATGGCAAAAGGACTTGGGGTGCCGTTTGTATCGGGAAATGTGAGCTTCTACAATGAGACACCCCGGGGCCCAATACCTCCAACGCCTGTGATACTTGGTGTGGGTCTGATCGATGACGTACGCTCTGTTATAACCTCAGATCTTAAAAGAGAGGGAAATGCACTCTGTATTCTTGGCGAGACCAGATCTGAGCTTGGAGGTTCTGCATACCTAAGGATGCGTGGTGTTGACGGTGGACTCGTTCCAGAAACAGATCCCACTCATCTTAGATCACTGATGGATCAGATACTCAATGGAATTGCATCCGGTGCGATCGTATCCTGCCACGATCTATCAGAAGGTGGACTTGGGGTTTCGCTATCCGAGATGGTGATCGGTTCTATGATCGGTGCAAGGGTTGATATTGGAGTTATGGGTTCAATGCGCCCCGATTATCTCTTATTCTCAGAGTCAAACTCAAGATGGGTTCTTGAGGTTGAGCGCAAATACCTTGATAAGTTCATCTCAGAAACAGAAGCAAAAGTGATCGGAGAGGTTGGAGGTTCGAAGCTCGTGATAACGTCTGATGGAAAGGATATTCTTGAGCTCTCAAATGAGGATATTGCCAGAGCATGGTCAAGGTCGCTCATTTAAGTTCTTTTGTATGGATGTCCGAGTATATCGGTCCCTGTGGGGTTAGAACGCTCTTTTTAAGCTTGACTTCGTTTATGAGAACTGTTCCAGCGTTAAAGTCACTGTTATTTCTCACAAAATCTGCTACCATCAACTGTTCCTCTTTTCCTGCCCGCTTGACTCTTGCTATGGTCAGATGTGAGGAGAACTTCTTTCTTTCACGCTCAAATCCGAGCTTTGATAGGTCTTCCTCAAGCATACCCACAATTTGCTGGAGGTTCGAATCATCCTCAAGCCCGACCCAGACAACGCGCGGGTTCTTCAGTTTTGGAAAGACGCCCACACCTTTCACATGCACCTCAAAACGCGGCACGTCAATTGAATCAAGCACTCTGCAAACTTTTTCTATCTTTTTTTGGGGTGTCTCGCCGAGAAACTTGAGCGTTACGTGGATGAGGGATGGGTTGACGGGCTTAACCCCACTGATATTCAATCCCTGCTGGAGGTCTCTGATCGCGGTCTGTATCTCGATGGGCATATCCACCGCAATGAAGGCTCGTATTTTATCTGACATCAGAGAAGTGTGGCACAGCAAGGTTTATAAAATGGATGGGCAATAATTAGGTTGAACCAACAGGGTGTGAGTATGGGATATTATTGTGCAAAGTGTAAATATCTCGTTGAGATCGATTACGGGTCGCCTGGGATAAGGTGCAACTATTGTGGTCATCGCATCCTCATAAAACAGCGTCCCACAATGGTCAAGACGGTAAAAGCAGAATGAGAACAGTGATTGAATGTGAGATACCATACCCGGATGCGGTAGCCATCTACGAGGCGATACGTCCTGAGTGTGTGACTGCCCCATCAGAACGTTCAAGTATTACATTGGTCAAAGTCGATCCAGGCTTGAAGCTTGTAATCGATGCAGAAGACCTTGTGAGTGCAAGGGCATCGATAAATACATGGCTAAGGCTCGTCAAGATTGCAGAAGAGATGATAGATCTATTGGAGTGTGAGATTTAAATGAGTCAGGAGATATCCCCCCAGCTTCAGAATCAGATTGCACAATTACAGCAACTACAGCAGCAGGCACAGTCGCTTGCCATGCAGAAGTCTCAGATCACGATGATGTTAAAGGAGATAGATGGTGCACTTGAAGAACTTGAGAAAGTTGGGGATGATAGTGTAATCTATCGAAATGTCGGTGAAATTCTTATAAAATCGGATAAAGCAAGCGTACATTCAGATCTTGTTGAGAAAAAGGAGACGTTTGATCTCAGGTTGAAAACGATTGAGCGGCAGGATGAACGTATCCAGAAACGCTTCCAGCAGCTTCAGGAGCAGGTTAAACAGGCTCTTGGCGGTGTTCAGGGCATGGGTGCGGTTTGAATTGTAAAAGTGCAGGTGTGATCGATGGGAAAGACAGGTAGCATCCACTGGATTCAGATAAAAAACAGGAAAGGAAAGATACGACTTGTCCCTGAAGGTGAGTCCAAATATAAGAAACCTGGACCCTGCCAGCGTTATAATGCAAAAGGTGCAGTTAGAAGGAAGATACAGCGGAAAAAAAACAGTATTGTCGGCGCAAAAAGAACTTAAGTCACTTTTTTATATTTTTAATCTCTCCCTGAGAGTGTGATCTGGTCATCATCACTCCTTCAATATTCAGGAAAATATTTTTTAGTATTAGGAATTACATCTCGTGGAACGTGATCCAATGGCAGTGAAGAAGTTGAAGAAAGAGGTTAAGAGGGGGCTTAGGCTGCTTCGAAAACGTGGGAATGACTCGCAAAAGGTCTTTGCAGCGCGAATGTTTAAAATAATTGAGTTAATTAAGGATTTTAAGCCGATCGACATTGGAACGATGGAGAATGGAGCATGGGAAGTGATATCTCGTGAGATTATCGATACCCTTGATGAGATCGAAGCAGGTTCGAGGATCAAGAACCTGGGAGGGGTGGATGATCCGATCTGGGTTGAGACACTCAAAAAGAGGCTTGAAGATCTGACAGCGCGTGGGGAAGATATCTGTAGCCATCTTGAAGAGAGGAGCAGGGACTATTACCTTATAAAACGAGAGATAGCAGATATGAATCGTGCTATCTCAATTCTTGAAGAATCAAGCGGAGAAGAAGTCATTGATACGCTTGAAAATTATCTTAAAACTGGATACATTCCAGTAAACGATCCTGAAAAGGAGTTTAATGAAGTTCTGGAGGTAAATCCCCTCGATTATACAGCCCTTATCAATCTAATGGCACTCTTTGATAAGGATAACAGGATCGATGAGCTTATTGCGATCGGAGATCATATTGTATCACACTATCCAGAAGATCTTTTAAGTCGTGTAAAGTTCATCGAGGGCTTGATAAAAGATTCAGAATATGATAAAGCTTTAGAAATTGCAGAAGAAGGAATAAAACTCGCGGTGGATTACAATGGAGATGAGAGACAACCATGGAATCGATTTGTCAGCCAGGATAGTTTCGATAATCTGCGATGGCGTGTAAACGAGATCAAAGAGCTTGAATCTGGCAAGTTCGATCCAGATTCAGAAGCTTGTGCTGTTGTTGAAGGTGGTGAGATCGAAGAGATCGTTGAGCTCGGCGAAGATGCGGTTTTGTATCTCAGAACGGCTATTTTAAGGGGCGATCCCATCTCAGAAAGTGCTCCAGAGATTCTATCAAAGATTGAAGGTGATCTGGCAAAGAAGGCGATGGTCGATGGATTGAAACTCTTTGATGATAAAATCGTTGGTGCTTTTGCAGAGAGAATTATTGAATCAGGCGAGGAGATGGTCCCACATCTTAAAGCTGAGATTATGAATGCAGGATCTGAGAACGCGAGAAACAGGTTTGCTGCGATAAACTGTCTAACGGAGATGAAAGGCGTTGAGGCTGCGTATAATACCCTTCTTGAGCTTCTGAGTTCAGAAAATATGGAGATTGCTGGTGCTGCAGGGCTGGGGCTTGGGTATTTCGGGGATAGGAGGGCGATAGAAAGCCTTCGTGAGGCGAGAGCGCGAATGGAAGATCGGTACAAACTCGGAATCGACTTTGCGATAAAGATGCTTGAAGGGGAGTTTGCTGATATGTAGCTCTGGATAAATAGTGTGATTATATATTATAATTATAGTATTTATTCAAAAAATATTTAAGAATGGGCGGAAAATGTGAGATCGGGACGGTGAATCGAGGATGAACTTCGAGCTTACGGAAGAACAGAAGGACATTAGAAAGGCTGCGCGGGAGTTTGCAGAGGGTGAGATCGCGGATGTAGCAAAGGAATACGATCGTGATGAGATCTACCCAAGGGATATTATTAAGAAAGCAGCACAGCTTGGGTTTATAGGCATCTACATACCTGAGGAATATGGAGGCGCTGGACTTGGTTTTCTCGATGATGTAATCGTTGCTGAGGAGTTTTCGAGGGTTGATCCGGGGATTGCACTCTCTCTATTCTCGACGACGTTTGGGTGCACAACGCTGCTTGCCGTTGGGTCAGAAGAGCAGAAGCAGAAGTATATCCCACCACTATGTTCAGGCGAGAAGATAGCAGGGATCGCGATAACAGATCCTGATGCAGGAAGTGACGTTGCAGGTGCCGTGAGCACAAAGGCAGTGCTTGATGGTGATGAATGGATAATAAACGGATCAAAGACCTTCATCACGAACGGATCTGTTGCAGATTATCTGCTTGTAATGTGTGTGACAGACCCTGATGCAACGAGCATACACAGACGCCACAGTACCTTCATCGTTGAGACAGACCGACCCGGGTTTGAGGCAGAGCGGTGTGAGGGCAAGATGGGCATAAGGGCATCTGATACTGCGGATCTGACTTTCAGCGATCTGAGAGTTCCAAAAGAGAACTTGATCGGCGAGCGTGGAGAGGGTTTCAAAAATATCATGTATTTCTTTGATCGGAGTCGTCTTGAGATCGCAGCGCAGGGGCTTGGGCTTGCACAGGGTGCTTTTGAGAAAACGATCGATCATATTAAAAAACGTGAGATATTCGGGAAGCCTGTTGCGGCATTCCAGGTAAACCAGTTTAAAGTAGCAGAGATGGCAACAAAGATAGAGGCTGCAAGAACGCTCCTGTACCGGGCAGCGTTATCCATAGATGAGAACCGGATCGATCCAAAGCTTGTAGCGATGGCAAAGTGGAATGCGGCACGGGTGGGCGTTGAAGTCGTTGATGAAGCTGTCCAGATGCATGGTGGGTATGGGTACATAAACGAGTATGACGTTGAGCGATTCTACCGCGCGGCAAAGGTCATCGAGATATACGAGGGCACGAAAGAGGTTGAGAAGGTTATAATAAGCAGGGCAATCCTTGGAGATGTATGTCGCTGATAAAGCTTATAGATATCCATGCACATCCACCGACCGAGGAGTTCTCCACGATAAGCGGTGGCAGGTACATGCGACACGCTGCTGAATACTTCGGGATCTCAAACAAGCCAAAGACGATCGAGGATATGATCGAGGAGTATGATCGGGCGGGAATCGCAAAGGCGGTTCTTGTTGCATGGGATGCAGAGACCGCAACAGGGCTTCCAAAGACCTCGAATGAATATATCGCAGGCATGGTTGATAGATTTCCAGATCGTTTCATCGGTTTCGCATCGGTTGATCCGTGGAAAGGCAGGGTCGCGCTCAAAGACCTTGAGGTCGCAGTAAGGGATCTTGGACTCCGTGGTGTTAAGTTTCAGCAGGCGATGCAGGCATTCTTCCCGAATGATAGGCGTTTCTATCCGATCTATGAGAAATGTGTTGAACTTGAGATCCCTGTTCAGTTCCATCTCGGGATGACCGGGGCAGGATCCGGTGCACCTGGCGGTGATGGGGTGAAGCTGAAGTATGCAAGACCGATCTACATCGATGATGTTGCAGCAGATTTTCCTGAACTCACGATAATCGGGCTTCACCCATCGTGGCCCTGGCAGGACGAGTCGATCGCGATCTGTATGCATAAGGCGAATGTCTACCTCGATCTCTCGGGCTGGCTTCCGAAGTACTTTCCAGAGGTCTTGATCAGGTATGCAGGAGGGCTTCTAAAGGAGAAATGTCTCTTTGGTACAGACTATCCCTTCATCGATCCTGCAAGATGGCTTCAAAGCTTCGACGAACTTGGGTTCAGCGATGAGGTTAAGGAACTGATCCTTGAGAAGAATGCAAGGAAGGTTTTGGGGATTTGACCCTTTGGAAAAGATTCTGGATAAATAACCCCATCTTCCGTAACAATCGCAGAAACAATATCATCTCTCATTGTACTGATCTCTGATGGGAGGGCGAACGTGGATATATCTTCTAAAAATCCGATCGAGGAAGTGAAGGAACTTGCCACCTCAATTGGGGACGATAAGATCGCAACAGTTCTGATCGATACAAGCGATGGGCTACTCGATCCTGGCACAGGAAAGGAGCTCGCAGACGCGTTCAGGGCAAGATACTTCAAGCTCGATGATCTGAGTGCTGAGTCGACTACAGGTTCAATAAGGGATGTATGCTCGTAAAATATCTTGTACAGAGTGTAATCCTTGTTACAATAGGTGTAACGCTTGCAAATATTCTTGTTGAGACAAACATCCCATCAAAACTCTCTCCGCTTGTAAAACCACTCTGCAAAGCATCCAATCTCCCAGAAGTCTGCGTAATATCGCTTTTCACAACGCTTCTCTCCGCAACCGCAGGCAAATCAACACTTGCCGAGTTTTACAGAAGGGGCGAGATCACAGATCGGGAAGCGATAATAACCGTTGTGATGGGGACATTCCCGATCGTTTTAGGGGAGTCGCTCTTCAGGGTGCAGGCACCGGTCGCACTCGTGATCCTTGGTCCTGTTGTGGGTGGCATCTATGTCATGCTTAATCTCTTTGCAGCCTTCATACAGACCCTCTGGGCATTTGTCTATTCAAAAGTAGTCCTTCCACCACGCACACTTCAGATCGAGAACAATTCACCTGAGAAGCTCATCTTGAGCAGAAATATCATCAGAAAAGGCATCAAAGCATCGTATCCAACGCTTAAAAGGATAATCCCGATCCTCATAATCACCATACCTGCGATCGGCTTCTTACTCGATCATGGAATGATGGATCAGATCGCCCCTCTTTTTGATCCGCTTTTAAGGCTACTTGGCATCCCTGGTGAGTGTGTTACAGCCCTGGCTGGACAGTTCGTCCATTACTCGGTTGGATATGCGATCCTGGGATCGTTCCTTGCAGAAAGGATTATAACACCAAAGGAGGCGATACTCACACTTCTTATCGGCAGTATGATCGTGATAACATTGATCTACATCAGGTACAGCCTCTCGATCTACCTCTCGCTATTTGGGAAACTCGGGGTCAGGATGGCCGCGATCAACTATGCAAGCAGCATGGCGGCAAAGGTGATTACGATAGGGCTGGTCTGGTGGGTTATGTAGGGTATGATCTCCCACCCCCATCACTCGGGTGTTGTAAGCGGCTTATGAACCTCTTTTCCATACCATTTATTCAGGACGCGCGGCACACTCTCCCAACCATAGACCTTGACCATGTCACGGACATTCTTCCTCCCAAAGAGGTTGACCGCATCTCTGTAAGCGTCCTCGACGTCCTTATCAGACTTCAACGCAACCTTTATATCCTCCTTTGTAAGATCGGCTTTTCTCTTCTCCAGATCTTTTCGTGGAATGAAGTCATCGACCCTCAAGATCATTATAGCGGTCATTGCAGCACCATGAATCACCTGCCGTTTCATTCCAAGTGGCTCGATGATCCCACGCTCGATGGTATCAACGATGAGTTCTCCTTCTGCATCGATGCCTGCCGAGATCTCACCGCCTGCATGCTCCTGCTTGAGCGAGATCAGGGTTGAGATCGGATCCATACCTGAGTTTATCGCGAGGATCTTCGGTATAGATTCAAGGGCATCTGCAAATGCAAGTACTGCAAGCTGCTCTTTCGATTCTATCGTGTATGCATACTTCCTGAGCCGTGATGCAACCTCAACCTCGATCGCACCGCCGCCTGGCAGGATATGACGATCCTCAAGCGTATGAATCGTCGTCTGGATCGCGTCATTCAAGGTTCTTTTGACCTCATCGACCATCTGTTTCGTCCCGCCACGGATCATAACTGTTAAAACAGGTGAATCTTCCTTTTCAATCAGGATAAATCTGTGATCACCAATTTGCTCTTCTTTTATCGAGTTTGCAGATCCAAGGTCATCTTCACCAATTTCGCCAAACTCAGAGATGATTTTTCCACCAGTCAGGTCCGCGATTCGCCTCAGGTTCTCAGAAGGAAGATTTCGAACCGCGAAGATACCAGCCTTCCTGAAGAAGTCCATCGCCACAGGATCCATCTTGCGTGAGTTTAAGACCACATTAACACCCAGTTCTCCGATCTTCTGTACGATCTCACTGTAGATCGCAAACTCTGCCATGTGCATCCGTGTTATCTGTCCTGCCTCAAGTAAGAGATCGACCGCACCCCCAAGCCTATGTTTGGCATCCTGGAGCTTGAGCTTCGAGTTCAGGAGAAGTATCTTCGGGTCCTGGATACTGCTCTGCATGTGAGGGACCAGTGTTCTGTTCTCAAGGATCATTCCATTGAAGAGGTAGATGTCACGTATGCTCCCACCTGTTGAGGACTCAAAATAGATGTTTCTATCATCACGGGTTCTCAATACAGCCTCGACCACCATATCTGCAAATAGATCGCGGTAGCCTGCAAGGATCTTGCTATTCAGCGATGTTCTCGCGATCTGAAGCAGAATTTTTTTCTCTTCTGAGGAAACGGCGACTGCAAGTTCGTTCAGGATAAGCGTTGCCTCATGCATCGCCAGCGTGTAACCGTTTACGATATTTGATGGGTGGAGCCCTTTCTCCAGAAGCTCCTGTGCACGGGTGAGAAGTTCACCTGCAAGGATTACGACCGATGTTGTACCATCACCAGCTATATCATCCTGTAACATGGATAGCTCAAGCATCATCCCTTCTATCGGATGATCCACGCAGATGTTATCGAAGATCGTCCTGCCGTCCCTTGTGACGATTATAAAACCATCTTCATCGATGATTATCTTGTGTGCGCCTAAAGGTCCAAGCGAGGAGCGCACAAGATCAGAAAAGCTCTTTGCAACTGTTATATTAGATTCCTGGATGATCTTATGGATCTCCTTCTCAGATTTATCCAGGAGTGGATTTCCCTCTGGGTTCATCGAGCTGCCTTTGCGATACGTTCCTTCTCCTCTTTCCTTCCGATCGAGAACGTCTTAACATCATAGTTCGCCGCTGCAATAATCTCTGTGGCAAGGCACTCACTCGCGGATCGTCTGCTCTTGAAAGATGTCCGTTTTGCACCTTTTGCGATGTTCATGAGCGCCTGATCAATCCGCCTCAAAGGTGCAGTATCTACAGATTTTGGGACTGATATCCCACCGAACTTCAGTCTCACGATCTCCTCCCTTGGTCCTGCATTCTCGATCGCGGTAATCAAAAGCTGTACAGGGTTCTTCTTCGTTCGCTCAGCGATGATCTCAAACGCTTCTTTAACGATATTATATGCCTTATGTTTCTTGCCTGTATTATGTTCTCCCCGCATCATCACATTTATGAGCCGCTCAACGATCGGTACTCTGGTCTTATCAAACCGCTTCTTTACACCTCCGGAATACGGCGCGATGAAACTTTCAAGACCAATGCATCGGTCAATCCCCAGATCTTTGAACTCGATATCTTCCATGCTCCATTTGCCAAATACGAGGAAAGGGTCCATATCTGATTTTTTTTCTGCCACCAGAATCACCTCATCGGCTTCTCTCGCCGTCCGAGAACCATCTCTCGGAGCGACATATTGTTCACAGCAATAACCTTGTAACGGATACCTGGAATATCCCCATAAGCACCGCCCATCATACCTCCGATACCTTCTATCGTAACCTCATCATGCTCATCGATGAAACTGATCGCACCATCGCCAGGACAGAATGCAGAAACCTGCTTACCATTCTTTATAAGCTGAATCCTCACTGCTTTTCTTATTGCAGAGTTTGGCTGCTTTGCCTCAATCCCGAGCTTCTCGAGTACGATACCGCGAGCGCGGGGTGAACCTTCCAGCGGGTCTACCTTCTTCTTGAGATTGAGCGCACGAGTCATGTACTTTCGATCGCTCCATCTGAACTTCTTTCGATCTTTCTTAATCTTTCTAACCGCGTACTTTCCTTTTCCCATTAAACCACCAGTATGTCATCGATATTGTGATGCCGATTTGCAAGCGTTTTAACTTTCTGGATGTTCCTGCCATTCTTCCCTATCACGAGACCTTTATCCTTCTTCGATACCTCGATATAGGCAAGTTGCCTCTCATTCTTCTCAATGATCTTCACGTTTTTTATGGGTGCTGGCTGGAACCCATTGCAGATGAACTCGCTGACGTCGTCAGAGTATTCCACGACCTCAATCTGCTTATCTATCATATCTCTGAGTCTATTTATATTCTCCCCTCTCTTACCGATGGCAAGCCCCATCTCACCCTGCTTGATAACAAATATCAACCGATCATTCTCCCGATCGACGATACAATCACGCACCGTCGCCCCTGTAGAACTCTCAAATAGTGCGATATATCGCATCCCATCGGTATCCAGTATTACCGTCAAGTTTCATTCCTCATAAGCTTCTTATATAAAATTATGCAAGACCCGAGTCTCCCGGATCTATAATCGTTGCAACAGATACCGGGAATGGCTTTCCACACGCGGTTCCCAGCTCTGTATTAAGCCCTTCATACTCTTTTACAGGCACACCTCTTAAGTTCTCCCTGATCGAAGAGGGGCAGTTTGCTGATACAATTATAACCTTTGCACGTTCACTTCTAACCGATTTTATAGCCTCTTTTGCGCCTATTAAGACCTTGCCTGTTCTCATTGCAATCTTGAGTGCTCGATCCATATCCATCTCAATCCACCACCTTACCATACGGCTTTGCTACCAGTTCCACATCCCCTGTACCAAGTTTTATAGGTTGTCCGACGATGACGTTCTCGGTCACCCCTTTGAGTTCATCGACATATCCATAGAGGGATGCATCCAGCAGATGACTGACCGTTACCTCAAACGCCGCTCTCGAGAGGATAGATGCCTTCTCACCCGCTATCCCATGACGCCCGATCTGCTTGACCTCGCCATCCACTGTCATCATATCTGCCACGAGCATCAGATGCCTGATATCCACGTTGAGACCCTGTTCGCCCAATGTGTTGACCATCTCGTTTATGATCGCGTTTCTCGCAGCCTCTATACCAAGCACATTCTCAATCTCATTTATATTATTCGTTCTTGTGCGGGCGCCATCAACACCCTCAATCCTGATGACATCCTTCAACGCAGAGCCTTCCGTGTACAACGTGTACTCGTCTCCTTCATGCCTGATCACGACCCTTGTTATATCTTTAATCCCTGCGATGAGGATTCCACTCGATGGATTTGTCGACGTGAGCCGTCCTCTAAGCTGAAGTAGGGACCTGTAAGAATACTCCTTTGGGCGGATATTTATTGATTTGCCGTCTTCATCAAGGTCAATATCTGCATTAAACTTTCCCTGCCCCTTTATCTTCTCTATAAGATCGTCTATACCGAGTCCTCGCTTCTCCATCGCACTTTCATCAATCTCTATTCGGATCAACATCTCATCAGGCAGAGTTACAATATCACCGAGATGAGATGGATATGTTGCCTCGATCCTGGATGCAAGCGCATGAGCTTTAGTTTTATCATTTCGGTACTCTTCATTGAGTTTTATCACCATCATCGGGGTTGATGGCGTTTTTCTTGCATCAACGATCTCGATGATACGTGGAAGCCCCAGTGTCACGTAGATCTCAGCAACCCCTGCATAATGAAATGTTCGCATCGTCATCTGCGTCCCCGGCTCACCGATAGACTGTGCCGCAACAATCCCCACCGCCTCGCATGGGTCTATCTTGATCCGTTCATACTCCTCAATGGTCATCCTGAGTATACGCTCTATCTGCGTTGGCGTGAACTCACGCTCACTCAGTCGCTTAATTAAAGCATCTTTCACGCTGCGAGGGACTTCCAATTGCTCGATCTTTGATTTTAGTGAGGTTTCTGAGGTTATCGCTTTCTTGGGTTTTGATCCAGCCAGCTGCAGAATCTCTGCTGCAATCTCCTCTGAGGTTGAGATTTTTTTGCAAAGTTCACTCGCTGTCAGACCCTTGAGGTCACCGAGCGTTAGACCACTATCCGCCACTTTCTCTGCTAACTCCTCACTGACGCCTCGCTTTAAAAGTGCCCTGATCGTGTCATGTTTTGCCATTCAATCATCCCCACAAGTTGCAAGCTCTATTATTCTGTCAATGTTGATCGATTTTCCGTAATCACCTCTGGATGGGTCAACGCCATCCTCACCGTACTCAAACTGGACGATCATGCCCCGCGTTTCTCGTACCGTACCATCATACTTCACTTCGATATCCTGGAGTGCGTTTATGAGCCTCCGCTGGAAATACCCTGACTGTGATGTTCTAACCGCTGTGTCGACCAGTCCTTCCCTTCCACCGATCGCGTGGAAGAAGAACTCGGTTGGGCTCAAGCCTTTTTTGTACGAGGATTTGACAAAGCCATGTGCCGCTGCACCGAGATCTCCGCGCTCGAAATGCGGGAGCGTTCTTCCTTCGTAGCCTCTCGTGATCCTGGCACCACGAACTGACTGCTGCCCCACACATCCAGCCATCTGCGTCAAGTTCATCATCGACCCCCTCGCACCAGAGAGTGCCATCGCAACCGCGGTATTATCCATACCAAGATACTCTCCTGCAATCGCTCCTGCAGCGTCCCTCACCCTTCCAAGTTCCTGCATTATCCGAAGTTCAAGCGTCTCCTCGACCGATCGACCGGGTAGAGGCTCAAGCTCATTGTTATCGTATGCATCTACAAGCTGAGCCACCTGTTCTTCTGTTGCAATGATCGACGCCTGTATCTGCTTCTGTGCACTGGGTGGAATATCCTCATCATCTATCCCGAAACTGAATCCCAACCTCGTGATCGCCCGTATCGCAAGGCTTGTCGCATCATCGATGAACCTTCTCGCACGATCCGGACCATACTCCTTCGTGATCCTATCGATGATCTTTCCCTTGAACGCCCCAATCGCACGCTCATCGATCGTACCTCTCAAAAGTCTGCCGTTCTCTATCACAACATAAGCATCATGCTCACATCGCTCTTTGAGGCAAACCTCGCAGTTATGACATATCTCTGCCTCGAACGTTGCATTGAACCCTTCTGGGAGTATCATGCTGAAGATATCCTTTCCGCTCCAGTAGGGCTTGTCCCCTTCACCAAACGACGGTTCGATCAGATCAGTGATCCTGGAGTGTCTCAGAAGCTCAAGCACGTCGTTCTCATCGAACCTCGTTCCACTTCGCGTCAGAAGATAAAGACCTGAGATGTGATCGTGTATTCCACCGATGACAGGCCCACCAAAGCGTGGTGAGAGTATATTTTCTTCGACGTCCATCAGTATCCTTGCTTCTGCCCGTGCCTCCTCGTTCTGGAGTACGTGGAGGTTCATCTCATCGCCATCAAAATCTGCGTTATATGGGGGGCAGACCGCAGGATTTAGCCTGAAAGTCTTCCCGGGCATCACCCTGACTCGGTGCGCCATTATGCTCATACGGTGAAGTGATGGCTGGCGGTTGAAGAGGACAATATCCCCATCTCTGAGCTGTCTCTCGATCTTCCAGCCTACCTGTAACTGCTCTGCAAGCTCCTCAAAATTTGTCGATGTAACCTTCACACGCTTACCATCAAGCCTTCTCACGTAGTTGGCAGAAGGATAATTTCTACCGCGCTTTATGAGTTCAACCATCGCTTTGAAGTTTCTATCCGTGACATTCTCAGTTATCGTCATCTCCTCTGCGATTCTCTGAGGTATCCCAACCTCGTTTATACTCAAATTCGGGTCAGGAGAGATTACGGTACGTGCTGAGAAGTTGACACGCTTCCCTGAAAGACTCCCTCTGAATCGCCCCTCTTTACCCTTAAGTCGCTGAGATAGTGTCTTTAAAGGTCTTCCGCTCCGATGACGGGCCGGTGGAATACCTGATACCTCATTATCAATGTAGGTTGTTACGTGATACTGAAGTAGCTCCCAAAGATCCTCAATGATCAATTGTGGCGCTCCTGCCTCTCGGTTCTCCTGAAACCGCTGGTTTATACGGATTATATCAACGAGTTTATGCGTGAGATCGTCCTCACTCCGCTGCCCGCTCTCAAGCGTGATCGATGGGCGAGCGGTAACCGGTGGGACAGGTAAGACCGTCAGGATCATCCACTCGGGTCTCACCTGCTTTGGATTAATTCCTATGACCGGAAGATCTTTATCAGGGATCTGTTCAAGCCGCGCCCTTATATCTGCAGGCATCAGCTTGTGCTCCCCCTCCTCGTACGTCGTCGGTGACTCAAAGAAGATCTTTAGCTGTTCCTCTCCACAGTGTGGGCAGACGTTTACGGCCATGGCGCGCTTGAAAACCTCTTTCAGGATCTCATCTATCGGTTGTCCTTCCCGCTGATGCTCTTTGATCTGTGCGCTAAAGTGATCCTGATCCTTCTTCTCAAGCAAAACTCGCTTGCACGACCTGCAGACAGATCTAAGGATCTTTCTTATAAGACGGGCGTATCCCACATGTACAACAGGTGCAACAAGCTCGATATGTCCGAAATGGCCGGGACATTCCCCCGGTCTTCCACCACACGTCTTGCATCGAAGCCCTGGATCGATCACCCCGAGACGCTGATCCATAAGCCCCATCTCGATCGGAAAACCATCGTCATCGTAGGTGTCAGGCGTTATGATCTTCGTAACACTCATCTTCCTGATCTCTTTTGGAGATAGGAGACCAAACTTTATTGAATCTATCCGCTTTGGATGTGCAATCATATTATCAATCCCTATGCAGCGTCCCGCAGGATGAGTCTCGGCGTAATACAGAGCGCTTTCATCTCATCAAGAAGCAGCTTAAACGCATAACTCATCTCAACAAAATGGATGTCTGTATCTGCTTTGCAGTTCGGGCAGTTTACAGTGTTCAACCGTCTATCGAAGTTCGCTACCATGCCGCAGTGTTCACATATAAGAACCGTGACCTTGTCCGACTCATCGAGTAAGCGTTCCTTCAGCGTCAGTGCTGCACCATATCCGATCAGGACATCTCGTTCCATCTCACCAAACCTCAAACCGCCCTCTCTCGCTCTTCCCTCTGTTGGCTGGCGCGTTAGGACCTGTATAGGACCTTTTGACCGCGCATGCATCTTGGATGCGACCATGTGATATAGCTTCTGGTAAAGGATCACACCGATGAATATATCGACATTGAACCGCTCACCCGTGATTCCGTTGTACATGACCTCCTTTCCGGTGTGTGCAAACCCGAACTTCGCAAGTGCAGATCTGAGATCATCTTCTTCTTCACCCGAGAAGGCGGTTGCATCGATGAACCGCCCCTCCATCGAGCCGACCTTACCACCGATCATCTCAAGCACGTGTCCCACCGTCATTCTCGAAGGAATCGCATGTGGGTTGATGATAAGGTCTGGTACAACACCATCCTCGGTAAAAGGCATATCGATCGTTGGCAGGATCAACCCGATCACACCCTTTTGCCCGTGCCTGGATGCAAATTTATCACCGACTTCTGGTATCCGTTGATCCCTCACGCTCACCTTGACGAGTTTCGATCCGTTCTCAGACTCGGTTAAAATTACCGTATCGACGATTCCCATCTCGTTCGATCGCATCGTGATCGAGGTCTCCCTGCGCTGCTGTGGGGTGATACCAAGGTCAGTAGGCTCTTCGAGGAACCGAGGCGGACTCGTCCTTCCGATCAGGACGTCGTTTGGGTGAACAACGACCTCAGGGTTTATGATACCATCACTATCGAGATAACTGTAGAACTCACTGCCTCTGCACCCGGCTACCTCGATATCAGGCACCTCGAATGTATCTTCCTGACCGCCGGGGTATCTATGCTCCTCCCCCTCGTACGTCCTGAAGAAGTGGCTCCTGCCAAGACCACGCTCGATCGATCCCTTGTTAAAGATCAGGGCATCCTCGATATTATATCCCTCATAAGATAGGACCGCCACAACGAAGTTCTGACCTGAAGGTCGTTCATTGAAGCCTATCGAGGTTGCCGTTTGGGTGTTTGTGATTGCACGCTGTGGATAGTGTAATAGATGGGTCGTTGTATCCCCTCTGAGTTTCATATTCACAGCACCGACACCGAGCGACTGTTTTACCATTCCTGCACCCATCGTGTTACGCGGCGAGGCGTTATGCTCAGGATAGGGAACCATCCCCGCGCATATACCAAGGATCAGCGCGGGGTCGAGTTCAAGGTGTGTATGATTGAGCGTTAGATCCTCTTCGTAGATAGCAATGAGCGCATTCTCCTCTTCATCAGGATCGAGGTATTCGATGAAGCCATTCTCTACAAGATCTTCAAATTTAATATTCCCTTTCGCAAGGTGTTCGATATAATCGTTAGTCAGGCGAGGCGATCCCGACTCAACAACTATCACGGGTCGTCTCATCCTTCCTCGATCTGAATTTATAACAACCTCTTTTGTTGTATTCTGATATGCAATGTTTATATACGTTGATAATTCTCCTTCTCGTCTTTTCTCCCGGATTAACCTCACCAGTCTGCGTGGATCACTGTGTGTCCCGATAAAATCCCCGTTATGGAAGACGCGTGCCTGAAATGCCGATTTTGCTTCTACATTTCCAGCAGTGGATCTCGATTCGCTAAGAGGCGTCATTCCAAACTCTCTGAGCATTTTTTCAAGCTTTTCAGACTCCATAGGGGTTATAGCACGGGATAACTCAACCATCTGGGCAAAGTTCTTCACAAGACCACAGTTTGGTCCTTCTGGTGTCTCGGATGGACAGATCCTTCCCCACTGCGTCGGATGAAGATCCCTCGCCTCGAAGTGTGGCTGAGAACGGGATAGCGGAGATATAAGACGCCTGAGGTGTGATAGAAGTGACATATAATCCGTCCTGTCCAGAAGCTGTGATACGCCGGTTCTTCCACCCACCCAGTTACCAGTCGCAAGTGGATGAAGAAGACGCTCTGTTAGAACATCAGATCTTATGGCGGTCGCAACCGAGAGTTCTCGGTTTCGCATGCTTGCCCGCTCAAGCTGGTATTTTATATCCTTGATAAGGCGGTTGAACGCAACCCTGAATAAATCTTCCATTAGCTCACCAGATAGCTTGAGTCGCTTATTCGTGTAGTGATCCTTGTCATCCTCCCCTCTTCGCCCAAGCGCAAGCTCGAAGCATGCCTCAGCCATTCTGCCAAGGAAATATGCCTTCTTCAGGTACGATTTTTCATCCTCCCCAAGGTGCGGTAGCAGGTATCTGTCAAGGACGTATCGCGTTCTTATCTCGCGATACTCCTTCGCCTGACCTGCCGCTATCTTCTTTTCGAGTTTGTCCATCACTTCCTCGGTTGTTTCAACCCCTGCCTCTTCAAGGTTCTCCATCATGAACTTGATAATCTCTGGATCGGTTGAGACTGCGTTAACAATCTCTTCATCTGTCTCAAGTCCGAGTGCACGCATCAACGTCACAAAGTTGATCTTGCCAGCGACCGATGGGAATGAAACCTCAAGCAGCGACTTACGGTTTCTCTCAACAACAACGAGCGCTCTGTAACCATGCCGCTGTGAGAAAACCTTTGCAATCTCGACTCGATCTCCGTAGCGTACCTCATATTCGGTGAGAATCTTATTCGGCGCCAGATCCTCAAGTGTTATCACAACCCGTTCCGTCCCGTTGATGATGAAATATCCTCCAGGGTCAAGTGGATCTTCACCTACCCGAATTCTTTCGGCTTCTGAGAGCCCTCTGAGGTTGCACGCTTTCGATCTGACCATTATCGGTAGTTCGCCAATCTCAACCTTCTCCTCAAGTTCCTCCTCGATCTCGCCGGTCACGGCGTGCTCTCGCACCACCTTCATCGAGAGGGTGATCGGAGTGCTATAGGTCAGATTTCTGAGACGAGCCTGGGCTGGAAATAGATCTTCTCTAGATCCATCAGCCTCTTTAACCTTGGGTGTACCGACCTGAATATCGCCGAGTTTCACATAGACTCTGTACTTGTCCTGATCAGATCCCCCTTCGATCGATGTCTCGATTATGTCCTGCTCATCAACGATCGCCTGAAGTCCCTGCTCCAGAAACGCATTGAACGAGTCGATATGATGTTGTACAAGTTTATCCTTTGTAAAATATGCTTTTGATAATGCACGTCTATCTAACAGAATTAAACCCCCTGCATCTATTGATCTATCACGACACGATAGGCTACTGATTTACCAGCAGTTTTACTATCCCTCGTTATTTTAATTATCTGCCCAACCTTTGCTCCGATCTCACGAGCTATCGGGTCATTGCACTTTATCTTTGGAAATTGACTCTTAAAAGCCTTATATTTTTTTAAAACCGCTTTTTCTTCATCCTCTGAGAGTATTTCATGTTTCGGGACCATCTCATGATCCAACAATGTTACACCCTTCTTCATACATTACCTCCACGGGCTCGAAGGGATTTGAACCCTTGGCCACCTGGTTAAAAGCCAGGTGCTCTGCCTAACTGAGCTACGAGCCCTCTTTCTTTATTCCACACCCCGTCTTCTGACTGTATATTCCGATCGCACCACACGCAAGATAGATAGAATCACCTAATCGAGCAGATACAAACGAACTAAAACGGTCGGATCTATAAAAGTCTTTTGGGATACTACGGGATAGGGATACTACACTTTCACGAGAACTTCAAAAGATATTTATACAACCCTGAAAGACGATTCTTCATGAGGGATCGTTTTATTTGTTGAATCTGTTAGATTCTTTGATACGACGCTTAGAGATGGCGAACAGACCCCTGGGGTCACACTGGTAGCAGACGAAAAGGTCAAGATCGCAAAGGAACTCGCCAGTGTTGGCGTGGACGTGATAGAAGCAGGTTCTGCTGCGACATCTGAAGGTGAACGTGATGGGATCAGGGCGGTGGTTGGTGCGGATCTTGGCTGTGAGATCGCGACATTTTCGAGGATGCTTAAAAAAGATGTGGATGACGCCCTGGATTGCAACGTCGACTCGATCCATCTTGTCGTCCCTGTCTCAGATCTTCACATAAGAGAGAAACTCAAGAAAGATCGATTTTTTGTCATGGATGCTGCAGGAACGGTCGCTGATTATGCAAAGGATCATGGTCTGATCGTTGAACTCAGTGGAGAAGATGCATCAAGAGCAGACCTTACGTTTGTAAAGGAGCTTTTTGAGACGGTGAAAGCCGATCGTATCTGCTTCTGTGACACTGTTGGAGTTTTAACGCCAGAACGAGTTGCTGAGGTTGTCCAGACACTAAAGGGAATCGCACCGCTCAACCTCCACTGTCACAACGATCTCGGGCTTGCGACCGCAAACTCAGTTAAGGCGATACTTGAGGGTGCGAGTGGAGTTCATGTAACGGTAAACGGGATCGGAGAGCGCGCTGGAAACGCATCGCTCGAAGAGGTTGTGATGGCACTCACGAAGCTCTACGGTATCAGGACCAAAATCAAATCTGAAAATCTCTACAAACTCTCAAAGCTTGTCAGCAGGCTCACAAAGATACCCACATCTCCAAACAAGCCGATCGTAGGGGATAATGCCTTCACACACGAGTCAGGTATCCATATCCATGCAATACTGGCAGATACAACGACGTATGAGCCGATGCGTCCAGAAGATGTCGGAAGAAAGCGAAGGTTCGTATTTGGAAAGCACACAGGGCGAAAGTCGATCGAGATGGCGATGAAGGAGCTTGAAATTGACGCAAGCGAAGAGGAACTTAATGAAATCCTTCGCAGGGTGAAAGAGCTTGGAGATCGCGGTAAAAGGGTGACAGATGCAGACATTCAGGTCATCGCAGAGACCGTTACGCACGTTATGAAAAATCCAAAGGTGGTACTCGAGGATCTTACGGTTGTATCAGGCAGTCGGATAACGCCTACATCGTCTATAAAGCTCCTGATCGATGGGGAGGAAGTACTTGAGGCTGGAACTGGTGATGGCCCCGTTGACGCTGCTATGCATGCGCTTCGGCGTGCGCTCGGAAATACAACTGAAATTAAGCTGGAGCAGTATCATGTCGATGCGATAAGTGGTGGAACAGATGCACTTGTTGAGGTTACCGTCAAACTCAGCAAAGGTGATCGTGTCATAACTGCAAGGGGAGCACGGACAGATATAATAATGGCATCGCTTGATGCGATGATTGAAGGCATAAATAGGCTCTATTGGTGACTTTTCTGTCTTTCTAAGCAAAAACTATATATAAAGTGGATGAAAAAAAGTAATGGGGATGAAGATGCGGATTGAACTTACAAATTTATACGGTCTCAATGTTTACACCGATCGTGGTGTGAGGGTTGGCCAGGTGAACGATGTTACAATCGATGTGAACGAACGTAAGGTCTCTGGTATCGCGATAGGTGATGTGAACGATGATCTATTCGATATCGGCGGAGGAAAAGGGATCGTGATACCGCATCGGTGGGTCGTTGCAGTTGGTGATATCGTAATCGTGAGACACATGAGTATGAGGGTGGAGGAAGAAGCTGCCGCGTAGGTTTCTTCATAATATCTATTTTTAATGGATGTAATTGGCCTCGGGGCCCTCAACTACGATAGACTTTATCGAGTTGAACGAATTGCGGCGCCAGGAGAAGAGATTGGAATAATCGATCTTGTGGAATCATCGGGTGGTTCTGCTGCAAATACGATCGTTGGGCTTTCGAGACTTGGTCTTGCGTGCGGATTTATCGGCGGTGTAGGGGAGGACGTTGAGGGTGAGAAAATCTTAAGCGACCTTCAGCGTGATCATGTTGATATAACCCAGATAAAGCGTGTACCCTCCAAGCGAAGTGGAACCGTGATCGGTTTTATCGATCGGCGTGGGGAGAGAACACTTTATGTTGATGCTGGTGCAAATGATGATCTCACAATCGAAGATATCGATATCGAGTACCTAAGGCGAGCTCGTCTGATTCACACAAGCTCGTTTGTCGATAAAAGTCAGTTAAAGATGCAGATTGAGCTTGTAAAGCTTCTGAAAGGGGATGTTGTGGTAAGTTTCTCGCCAGGGATGCTCTGTTTCAAGTACGGATTCGATGACCTCAAGGGTTTGATAGAGGATGCCACGATCATATTCCTCAATGAGGATGAACTCTCATCGCTTACAGGACTTGAACTTGAGGATGCGTGTGATCTTCTTCAGGGGGTTGGTCACGGCATCATCGCTGTTACACGTGGTAAAGCAGGATCTCATATCGCAGCGGGTGATATGCGTATCAATGTTCCTGCTGAAGAAATCCCAGACCATGAGGTTCTCGATACAACCGGGGCAGGAGATGCGTATGCTGCAGGGTTTATCTACGGATACCTGAGAGAAGAGCGTCCTGAGCGATGTGGCGTGATCGGATCAAAGGTTGCTTCCCACTGTATCAGAGGTGTTGGTGCGAGGTTTTTACCCAAAGAGAAAGATATAATTAAGATAAAATAGAACGAAGCGTATGCTCAGAGAGATCGAATCACGATATGAACCATTATCACTCGAGGAAAGGATAGAAGATTTCTGGATAAAAAATAAGATCTATTCAATCTCAAGAGAAAAAAATAAGGGTAATAAGCCGTTTTTTTTCGTTGATGGTCCTCCGTATACAACTGGAAATATTCACCTCGGAACCGGCTGGAACAAGGTGATAAAAGACGTGGTTCTGAGATACAGGACGATGCATCGAGAATATCTGATCGATCGTGCAGGATGGGATATGCACGGGCTTCCGATTGAGGTTAAGATTGAGGAGAAGCTTGGATTCAAATCGAAGAAAGATATAGAAACGTTCGGGGTCTCGAAGTTCACGAGCGAGTGTAAAGCGTTTGCGTTAAAGAACCTTGATGAAATGACCCGGCAGTTCAAGCGTCTCGGTGTCTGGTTAAACTGGGAAGACCCGTACATGACGCTGAAAGATGAGTACATCGAGGCTGCATGGTGGACGATGAAGCAGGCTGATGAGAAAAACCTGCTCTTTAAAGGTTACAGGGTTGTAAACTGGTGTCCGAGATGTGAGACCGCGATCGCAGACGCGGAGGTTGAATATGCAGAAAGAAGTGATCCATCGATCTTTGTCAGGTTCCGACTCAAAGGTTCAGGCGATGACGCCTCGATCCTGATATGGACGACAACCCCATGGACGATTGTATCGAACATCGCTGTTGCGATAAACCCATCCTTCGAGTATGCAAAGGTCAAAGCTTTCAAAGAAGGAAAAAGTGAGATTTTGATTTTTGCGTATGACCTCATAGAGCCTGTCCTCAAAAAGGCGAGATATGAGGATTATGAGGTTATTGAGCGATTCTCTGGTGCTGATCTTATAGGTATGCGATACGAGCATCCACTCACAGATTTGATCCCAAAACAGCAGGAGTTTGACCATAGCATCTATCCAGCAGACTTTGTTGAGATGGATAACACAGGATGCGTCCATATAGCTCCTGGTCATGGTCCAGATGACTTTGACCTGGGGCAGGAGTATGGGCTCCCGGTATTCTGTCCAGTTAAGGAGGATGGTAGATACAGCGAAGATGCTGGAGCGTATGTGAATCTCAACGTGCGGGATGTGCATGAGCGGGTGCTTGACGATCTCGATTCTCGCGGGCTTCTTCTCTGGCGTGAAGAGGTTACACACCGTTACGGTCACTGCTGGAGGTGCACAACTCCGATAATATACCGTGCAACCGAGCAGTGGTTCTTGAAGATCTCTGATCTAAAGGAGACAATGTTATCTGAGATCGAGAAGGTTGAGTGGTATCCTGAATGGGCTGGACGCTCACGATTTCGCGACTGGGTCTCAGGCGCTATGGATTGGTGTATCTCAAGGCAGCGTTACTGGGGGATCCCACTCCCGATCTGGATCTGTGATTCATGCGGAGATTTCAAGGTTGTTGGTGGGAAGGATGAACTCCGAGAGCTTGGTAAGATCAAGGGAGACATCGAGCTTCACAGACCTTATGTCGATGAGGTTGAGATTGGATGCAGCGGATGTGGGGGTGTGATGCATCGGGTCGAGGATGTCTGTGATGTCTGGTTTGATTCTGCTGTTGCATCCTGGGCAACGTTGCGATTTCCGAGCATGTGCGAAGATTTTGAGAGGCTCTGGCCTGCTGACTGGATCACAGAAGGACATGATCAGACCCGCGGCTGGTTCTACTCACAATTGGGTGCGAGCGTTGTCTCATTTGGGGTTGCACCTTACAGAAGCGTCCTGATGCATGGATTCACACTGGATGAATCTGGTAACAAGATGTCAAAGAGCCTCGGGAACATGGTTGAGCCGGGTGAGGTCATATCAAAGTACGGGGCAGATAGCCTCAGGATTTACCTTCTCGCATCAAATGCACCCTGGGATGACCTCAAGTTCAACTGGAACGAGGTTGCAACAAGAAACAGGATGCTCAATATCTTATGGAATGTCTACCGATTCCCATTACCGTACATGATCCTCGATGCGTTTGACCCGAGATCGGTTGATCCTGATACGATAAAGGGTCATCTGCGCGTCGAGGATCGATGGATGCTATCACGGGTCAACTCGCTCATAAAGCGTCTCGATGAGGCGATAGAGGTGTATGAGCTTCACAGAGCGGCTCGTGCGATAGAAGAGTTCGTGCTTGAAGACCTGTCGAGATGGTACGTCCAGCTCGTTCGACCCAGAACGTGGATAGAGCGGGACGATCCTGACAAGATCGCGGCTTACTACACGTTGTATGAGACGTTGAAAACGCTCACACTTGTGATGGCGCCATTCACACCATTTATCGCAGAAGAAATCTACCAGAACCTTGTGAGGGGATTTGATGAGGACGCAGAGGTCTCGATTCACCTCTGCGCGTGGCCCAACGCTGATGAGAAGCTCATCGATAGCAGGCTTGAGAGAGATATGGGGATCACGCGAGAGCTCGTTGAGGCTGTTTTGAACGCAAGACAGAAGCTCAAACGAAAGCTCAGATGGCCTGTTAAAGAGGTTGTCATCGTGTCAGGATCAGCGGATGTTAGAAGTGCGGTTGAGGTCTTTGAGGCGGTCATTCTGAAGCAGACGAATACAAAGAAGATCACAGTTCTTGCTGAAGATGAGAGGTGGGAGCGGCTCGGGATTGAGATCGTGCCAGATCCATCAAAGATAGGCCCCAGCTTTAAGAAAGACGCGGGCAAGGTCATCGGGATGCTCAAAGCCGCTGATGCCGCAGCAGTCGAGTCCGCTCTAAAGGAAAACGGGTCATACGTACTCGATGACGGGATCACAGTCACACGTGAGATGGTCAGCTTCAGAGAGGTGATACCCGATGATGTCTCGGTATCCGATTTTACGGCAGGGGTTGTGTATGTCGATTGTGAGCTTAACCGTGAGATCAGGGCTGAAGGTTTTGCAAGAGAAGTTATAAGGCGATCGCAGGAGATGCGGAAAGAGATGGATCTAAAGATGGAAGATAAGGTCGATCTCACAATTGTGATACCTGACGCGGTGGTTGTGGAACTGATATCTCCCTGGATTGATCATATATCATCTGAGGTGCGGGCTGCAAAACTTGAACTCGGTGTGGATCTTGCATGTTCAGGTGACACGATTAAGGAGTGGGATGTTGAAGGCGTTAAGATTACAATAGGGCTTTCGAGAAGGAGGTCTGAGGATGAGTAAGGTTGTAACATCTGAGATTACGTTCATGACCAGGGGCGAGGTTGATATTCATGATCTTACGATGGAGGTTGATGCAAAGATCGGCGGGTCTGGTATTCAAAACGGGATTGTTACAATATTCGTACCTGGATCGACCGCTGCCATAACGACGATCGAGTATGAGCCAGGACTTCTGCAAGATATTCCTGATGCACTTGAGCGATTATTTCCTAAGAATATAAAATACGGGCATGAGATGAGATGGCATGATGGAAATGGGCATTCGCACGTGAGAGCCGCTTTTCTCGGACCAAGTCTCACGGTTCCGATCACAGGTGGCAGGATGAGTTTAGGGACGTGGCAGCAGGTTGTCTTCATTGAGCTTGATAACAAAGCAAGAGATCGACGGGTCATTCTTCAGATCATGGGTGAGTGAGATGCGTTTTGATGAGGTAAGAGATGAAATACAGATTATAATGGATGCTGTGAAGGGCCATACGGCGCTATTTAGAGATTCGCTTCCCATGATAGCCTCAGAGAACGTGACAAGCTCGATCGTGAGGCGGCTCTTGATGACAGATTTCAGCCACAGGTATGCAGAGGGGCTTGTCGATGAGCGGTTCTATCAGGGGTGTGGATACATCGATATAATCGAACGTGAAGGGATAAACTCCACAAAAAAACTATTCAAAGCAGAGCATGCAAATGTCCAGCCAATCTCAGGGGTCACTGCAAACATCGCAGCGTTCTTTGCGCTTGCCAGTCCAGGAGATAAAATCATGACCCTCAGCGTCCCAACAGGCGGACATATAAGCCATGTAGAATATTCAGCAGCAGGTATACGGGGGCTTGTAAATTATGATCACCCCTTCGATGAAGAGCGGATGAACATCGATCCAGATCAGATGGTCAAAAAGATCAGGGAGATCCGTCCAAGGATCATTCTCTTCGGTGCGAGTGTTTTTCTCTTTCCGCATCCTGTCAAAGAGGCGCGAAGCGTGGCAGACGAGGTCGGCGCTAAGATTGTTTATGACGGCGCTCACGTCCTGGGGCTCATTGCAGGAGGTGAATTTCAGGATCCGTTAAGAGAGGGTGCAGATGTTATGACAGGATCCACTCACAAGACGTTTCCAGGACCGCAGGGTGCGATAATACTCTGCAAAGCTGAGCTTGCAAAAAGGATTGATCAGGCTGTATTTCCTGGAACGGTCAGTAATCACCACCTTCATCACTTAACAGCCCTCACGATCGCTTTACTTGAGATGCGCACCTTCGGGAAGGATTATGCAAAGCAGACGATAAAGAATGCAAAGGCATTTGCCCAGGCGCTCTATGAACGTGGATTCGATGTGCGATGTGAACCTCTCGGTTTCACGGAATCGCACCAGGTCGTCGTCGATGTTACAAACTGCGGTGCTGGTAGCTATTGTGCCAAACGGCTTGAAAAGTCAGGAATAATCGCAAATAAGAATATACTGCCATCCGATAAGCTGGATCCTGAGAATCCATCGGGATTAAGGTTCGGTCTCCAGGAGTTGACCCGCATAGGAATGAGGGAGTCTGAGATGGTCGCAATCGCAGAGATTATAAAGCTTGCACTCATCGATAAAAAAGATCCATCCCGGTTAAAAGCAATGGCTCTTGAGATCAAGAAATCATTTAATACTGTCTGTTACTCATTTGATGGTGGTGACCCTTATCCAGATGTCATCGCAGCGAACTGGATGGACAAGTTTTTATAGTGTTACAAAAAAAAGTATCTTCACTAGCAGGGAGTTGTCTACAGGATGTTAGAGGAGTTGGAGGAAAAGCGACAGAAGCTTGTCAAGATTGCCGAAGAGGCTGAACTCAGGCGAAACGAACTCAATTCTGAGGCGAGTGACTGGGCTTCGAAGCGGGATGAACTGAACAAACTCACCAGAGAGCTTATCGCCGAGGCACAGGAGCATAAGGCGAAACGTGAGGAGTACAACAGGACAGTCGCCGAGAATAAGCCGATGCGGGATAAATTGAACGAAGAGTCGAACAAGTACTATGCCGAGATTGACAAACTTCGTATGAAACATAACATGGGGAGTATCAAATCATTTGAGGAACTGCAAAAAGAACTGGATCGGCTTGAGTTTAAGCAGCAGGTTGAGGTTTTGAAGGCGGATAAGGAGCGGCAGCTTGTTGAACGGATCACATCACTCCAGAAAGAGTTTGAGCGTCGAAAGCGCGAGATTGCCCAGAATGAGAAGCTGAAAGAACTCCTGGATAAAGCCCAGTCACTTCGTGAAGAGGCACATATATATCACGAGAAGGTCACAAGCGCTGCCAAGGTGGCTCAGGAACACCATGACAAGATGCTTTCAACCTTCAGAAGGATTGATAAGGTCAGAAAGGAAGCGGATGACGCCCACAGAATGTTTATTAAAGCCCAGGAGAGGGCAGATCTTGAACACAAAATATTTATCAAGCATCAGCGCGAGATCAGGGACTTTGATAAGCTGATAAATGGGTTGAAGAAGAAGATGCGTGAGGATTATTCCTTCAAAGATCGGATCGAATCGAAGAAGAAGGCAAAAGAGGTATATGGCCAGTTCAAACGTGGGGAGAAGCTCAGCACCGAGGATCTTCTTCTTTTACAGCGTTCCTGGATGGGCTGAATGTACCTCTCATCGATGACTTGGAAGGAAGTAGAATCCACCCTCAATACGTGTAAAAGTGTGATTTTGCCATGTGGCTCAACAGAGGAGCATGGGTATCACCTTCCGCTTGTAACTGATGCTTTGATCGCAGAGGAACTAGCAAGACGGGTTGCTGAGAGAAGAGAGATCTTCATCGCACCAACGATAAACTATGGTGTTTGCAGGTCTACCGCACAATTTGCCGGGACATTGACGCTAAAATTTTCGACGATGAACGCCCTGATCGAGGACGTCTGTGAATCGCTCTATGGGCACGGATTCAGGAACATCATAATTCTACCAGGGCATCTCGGATCTGCCCAGGTTGCAGCGCTGGAGGTTGCAGCTCAGGCACTTCTCAAACGGTTTGAAGACCTCAAGATGGCTATCATTATCATACCACAACTTCTTGCAGGACTTGAAGGAGTTATCCAGGACCATGAAGATAAGCATGCGGGCGAGGTTGAGACCTCGATGATGCTTGCACTTAAAGCTGAACTTGTGAAACCCGATAAAGCGGTCTGTGAACATCCCGACTTTCCAGCAGGTATCGTTCTAAGAGATGCACGTGATTTTATGACAAGCGGTGTGATGGGTGATGCAACGCTTGCAAGCCGTGAAAAAGGTGAGATCATAATCGATACGCTGGTCACAGGGATAGGACAGATCATCGATCGAGTTGAGAATAGGTAGGGGGTCATACATGTTTAGAAAGTTACTTATCGCAAACCGTGGTGAGATCGCTATACGGATTATGCGCGCATGCAAAGAACTCGGCATATCAACCGTTGCTGTCCATTCCGAAGCCGATGAGAACGCGCTATTCAAGAAATATGCAGATGAAGCGTACTGTATTGGGCCACCTTCACCGCTTCAGAGTTATCTCAACATCGACAGGATCATCGAGGTTGCCGAGATCTCAGGTGCCGAGGCGATTCACCCAGGTTATGGATTTCTCGCTGAGAATGCCGAGTTTGTGAGAGCGTGTGAGGGGGCTGGAATAAAATTTGTGGGGCCATCGAGCCACTCAATAGAGCTTATGGGGAGCAAGATCCAGGCAAGAGAAATTATGGAGCGTGCTGATATCCCTGTCACCCCGGGAAGCGGTGCGATAACGGATGTTGATCTGGCGGTCGAGGTTGCCAAGGAGATTGGTTTTCCTGTCCTCATAAAACCCTCTGGTGGTGGTGGCGGTATCGGTATGACCGTCGTTGAAAATTCAGAAGATCTCCCGAATGCTATCACGTCAACCCAGCAAACGGCGAGATCTGCGTTCGGGGATCCCACGATATACCTTGAGAAATATCTTAAAAATCCACGTCACATCGAGTTTCAGATCCTCGCAGATGAGCAGGGAGATTTTGTACACCTATGTGAGCGGGAGTGTTCGATCCAGCGCAGGCATCAGAAACTGATTGAGGAAAGCCCATCCCCTGTGATGACACAGAAATTGAGATGGAAGATGGGGCATGCCGCAATTCATGTTGCGATAGCGGTTGATTATGTAAATGCTGGAACGATCGAGTTCCTTTACTCTGAAGGTGACTTTTACTTCATGGAAATGAATACAAGGATACAGGTGGAACATCCTGTAACAGAGATGGTGACAGGTATCGATCTCGTGAAAGATCAGATCAGGATCGCTGCTGGTGAACCCTTGTCCTATACACAGGATGAGATCAATATAAGAGGTTGGGCGATGGAGTGTCGGATAAACGCAGAAGATCCACTCGAATTCACACCTTCGCCCGGGCGTATAACAGCTTATCGATCACCAGGCGGACCAGGTGTGCGACTCGATGGTGGCGTCTACATGGGCTATGTCATTCCGCCATATTACGACTCGATGATCTCCAAGTTGGTCACATGGGGGAGGACCAGAGCGGATGCAATTATCAGGATGCGGCGTGCGCTACTTGAGTATCTTGTGATGGGTCCAAAGACGAATATCCCATTCCACAAGGCGATGATGACAAACGAGGCGTTCATGAGAGGGGAACTTACGACACACTTTCTGGATGAGCATCCAGAGGTCTTTGATGATACAAAGCGATTCATTAGAACGCATGAAAGCCTGGAAAAGAGGCTGACGGAGATATTCATGGATAAAAGAGTTAAGCGACTTGCAGAGGATGAAAAACGGATTGCTGCGGTTGCAGCCGCGGTATTTTCTACGATGAAGGAGGTGTAAAGATCGATCTAAAGGTTATCGAGGGGTGTCTGAACACAGCTTACATCGGGCGAAAGATCCATTACGCTGAGACGCTTCCGTCGACAAACGATGAGGCAAAGAAACTTGCCAGAAGCGGAGAGGCAGAGGGAACAGTCGTCATAACAGGCAGGCAGACGCACGGCAGGGGGCGATACGATCATCTCTGGTTCTCATCGGATCAGGGGGTTCATCTATCGATCATACTGCGACCTCAAATCAATGTATCACGGATCGCGAGGCTCGTCATGGTGGCAGGCGTTGCAGTTTCCAGAGCCATATCCTCCTATGGTATCGATGCACGGATAAAATGGTCCAACGACATTCTGATTCATGATAAGAAGGTTGGAGGGATCTTAACCGAGGTTGATATGGATGGGACGAGGGAGGATTGTATCGTCGGGATCGGAATAAACCTCAATGTAGCGCAAAGTGAGTTTCCAGAGGAGATCAGAGATATCGCAACCTCGGTTATGGCTGAGCTTGGAGAAGAGATTCCTCAAGAGGAGTTTATTTGCAGGCTGCTTGATGAGTTTGAGAACGTCTATGATCGTTTCAGGGCAGAAGCATTTGATGAGATCATGGATGAGTGGCGCCGAAGGTCTTCAACGATCGGAAAACTTGTCAGGATCAGAACGGTTGGGAGCACGTTCGAGGGTGAAGCGGTTGGTATCGATCGAGAAGGGGCGCTGATACTGGAACTTACAAATGGTAGCCTCGTTAAGGTGGTTTCTGGTGAATGTACCCACCTCTGGTAGGCCACAAAGGTAGTTAACGATGAAAATTGGTATCTCTCTTCCTTTTGATGCTGCTCACTCACTACCCGATTATCCCGGTAAGTGCAGGAACGTGCATGGCCACACATACAGGGTTGAGATCGTTGTGGAGGGTGAAATTAACCCTGATACGCGGTTTGTGGTCGATTTTGCAGATTTAAAGCGTATCTTAAAGCATATCATCGAGGAACTCGATCACAGATACATCAACGAGGTGATTGAGTACCCGACCGCCGAGTATATTGCACTGTACATACGGGATGCACTCAAGAGTGGGCTTAATGAAGGTTTGGAGCTTGTTGCTGTTAAGTTGTTTGAAGGAGAGGGGAAGTGGGTGGAGGTGAAGGGGTAATTTTTTCTTTTTGAAGGCATTCCCTCTACCGCATCCTTGCGATATACCCTGTCTTGTGAAGTATCGTATCCCCAAAGCTACTGATCGTGTTTCATGCTCTCGGTGCAGGAATAGGAATGGTAAACTTCACTTATGCGGTTCCACAGTCCCCCCTCTCGGAAATTTTCACGCCTTTTAGCTGTTTTTTGATGTAGCATGTGCAGCCACAAGGGGAGGTCTATCTTACACCTCTACTCCTCAATCTTTAAGGTGTTTGCGTGGGCAGAGAGATCTGGGTTGGCGAAGAAGTGTTGGAATCTGATGGAAATTCGTGATATTCGTGATATGGAGGAAATACAATGAGTGTACGTTCAGGAATAATTTCTGCATCTGCCTGGGGTTCGAAAACGAAAAAGCTGTCTGATACACCAGTGTTGACCTTTAATATCATGATATTCAACCAATAGCAAAAGTTCATTTTCTCTTATATCTCCATCTTCTTTGTGTAGTCCTGAAATTTTTGACCTTATAAACCCTACCTCTCATTCCCAACCACCTCATCAAAAAGCTTGAATGCAACACCTAACCTTGCCTCTACCGGCAACCTGCTCCAGAAGGCATCTTCTGGTGTTTGGAGATAGTGTTTGGTATCCAGGCTCTCATGGAAT